>WLHM01000001.1 GCA_009702725.1 Actinomycetota bacterium
ATACGACCGAGCCGCTTTGGCCAATAGTGGTGAATACAAAAATACCTAGTGCGATAAACCCGAAGTGAGACATTGAAGAGTAGGCGAACAATCGCTTCATGTCATTTTGATTTAGAGCCACATAGGCGCCGTAGAAAATGCCGACAAGTGCCATTCCGATGACAACGGGTGCATAGAACTCGCTCGCCGCCGGAAAGATCGGCAGGCAATACCGGATCATGCCGAAGGTTCCGATTTTGTCGAGCACCCCGATAAGTAATACCGCGGTTCCGGGCTTTGAAGCACTCGCCGCATCGGGCAACCAGGTATGGAAAGGCCAGAGCGGGGCCTTTATCGCGAAAGCGAAGAAGAACCCGAGGAACAGTAATTTCTCGGCCGTCGGGTCCATTTCCAAGCCGACTAGCGAAAGGTAATCGAAAGTACCTTGACCGGTAACCTGGGCTGAAACCACATACAGCCCGATCATTGAGGTCAACATGAAAAGCCCACCGAGCAACCCGTAAAGCAAGAACTTGACAGCTGCATAGGACCGCTGCGGACCGCCGTAACGGCCGATCATGAAGTAGACGGGGATCAGAATTACTTCGAATAAAACGAAGAACATGAAGACGTCGGTGGCGGCGAACACCCCGATCATCAAAGTTTCCATCGCCAAAATCAATGCGAAGTAGCCCTTAACCGAACCGCCGCTGGTGTCATCAACATCCCGCCACCCGGCAATAACCACGATCGGCACCAAAGTCGCGGCTAGTGCGATCAGGACTAACCCGATGCCGTCAACACCAACCGAGTAGGAAATACCAAAGGCGGGTATCCATGGGTAGGACTCTACGAACTGAAATGGCTCGCTGGACGCACCATTGAACTGCAGCGCCATGACGACGGTCAATGCCAAGGTGACCAATGAAATTGCCAGTGCCAACTGCTTCGCAAGAGTCGGTCTTGACTTAGGAAGCAAAACGACGAGGACACTGCCGATCAGGGGTACGACCGCGAGGATCGTCAACCAGGGGGTCATGAAAGCCTCACCAAGACGAGAGCGGCGACAATTAAGACTGCGCCACCCAACATTGAAAGTGCATAGGAGCGAGCAAAACCTGATTGGGTGCGACGCATTCGGCCCGAAGCACCACCAACGAAAGCGGCACTCCCGTTAACGAAACCGTCAATCCAGGACGAGTCGAACCACGTCAGCCAACGGGCAAGTGTGAAGGACGGGCGCACCACGACGACCTCGTTCACCAAATCACCATAGAGATCACGTCGGGCCGCGCGGGTTAACCAATTACCCGAAGGAGCATCGACCGGCACCGGCTTAGCCCCGTACTGGCGCCAACCAATGAAAGCACCGATCAAGACCACCACCAAAGTGATAGCCATCAACGCAGTGGACGACAACTGGGTGGGATTACTTGCAAATCCAACAACTGGCTCCAGCCAGGTTTCGATATTGCCCCAGAACAGCAATGCCATTCCCAGGAAGGTGGAGCCGATCGCCAAGATGACAAGGGGGATGGTCATGACAGCGGGTGACTCATGGGGATGCACGCCCTCCTCCCACCGCGCCTTGCCGAAGAAAGTCATAGCGATCATGCGAGTCATATAGAACCCAGTTATGCCGGCTCCCAAAATCGCTGCAGCGCCAATGACCCAACTGCGTTCGAAGGCAGCATGAATGATTTCGTCTTTAGACCAGAATCCAGAGAACGGCGGAATACCCATAATCGCTAGATATCCGGCCATGAATGTCACGAAGGTGATGATCATTAAACCGCGCAACGCCCCATAGCGGCGCATGTTCACGTTGTCTTTCATGCCATGCATAACCGAGCCGGCACCGAGGAATAAGCCGGCTTTGAAAACGCCGTGGGTCAATAGGTGGAAGATTGCGAAGACATAACCGATTGGACCGAGCCCGGCCGCGAAGATCATGTAGCCAATTTGACTCATCGTCGACCCAGCAAGTGACTTCTTTATATCGTCCTTGGCCGAACCGATGATGGCCCCCATGAAGATCGTGATCAGCCCGATGAGAACTACCGCGCCGGCGGCCCAGACTGCTCGATCGAATACCGCATTGCTCCGAACGATGAGATACACCCCAGCCGTGACCATCGTCGCTGCGTGAATTAGCGCAGATACCGGTGTCGGGCCTTCCATCGCATCTAGGAGCCATGCTTGCAGCGGGAACTGCGCTGATTTACCGCATGCCGCCAAGAGCAGGAGCAGGCCGATTGCCGTGAGGGTGCCTTCACTGGCTTCGGCGGCTTGGCCAAACACGTCACTAAAAGAAACCGAGCCAAAAGTCACGAACATCACCATGATCGCGAGGCTCAGACCTACGTCACCAACGCGGTTGATGATGAACGCTTTCTTCGCGGCAGCCGCAGCCGTGGGCTTGATCTGCCAGAACCCGATCAAAAGGTAGCTAGCCAATCCCACTCCCTCCCAGCCGACATAGAGCAGGAGGTAGTTGTTAGCCAGAACCAGCAACAGCATTGCCGCAACGAATAAGTTCAGGTAGCCGAAGAACTTCCGCTTATCGGCATCATGTGACATGTAGCCGATGGAATAGATATGAATCAGCGAACCCACGATGGTTATTAGTAGGACGAACACCATCGAAAGTTGGTCGAGTTGGAAGGCCATATCGGCTTGGAAACCACCGGCGAAAACCCAAGTGAATAAGGTCTGTCCGACCGAGCGCTCCTCTGCTGAATGCCCCATCATGGCGACTAGCATCAAAACAGCGAGCACCGCTGATCCGACCACGGTTAGCACTCCGAGGTACGGGCCCCACGAGTTGGTACGACGGCCTCCGAGCAGTAGCACGGCCGCCCCAAAAAGTGGCAAGGCAATAAGCAGCCAGATCAGGGAGAACACGCCCGCTGCGGGCATGAGCTCTATCAAGGTCGGATCCTTTTCGTCGGTTGCTACTGGATACGGCTAGTACTTGAGCAAAT
The DNA here is from genome assembly GCA_009702725.1 of Actinomycetota bacterium. Lineage (GTDB taxonomy): Bacteria > Actinomycetota > Actinomycetes > S36-B12 > S36-B12. The sequence goes on from WLHM01000001.1 coordinate 2,964, forward strand.
TCGGTTCATCAATGGAGGCCGAGCGTCTACTTCTGAAAATCGTCACGATGATTGCTAGACCAACGACAACTTCAGCGGCTGCCACCACCATGACGAAGAAAGCGGCAACCTGCCCATCTAGATTGCCGTTCATGCGGGCAAATGCAACAAAAGCTAAGTTCGCGGCATTTAGCATCAGTTCAACACTCATGAAGACGATGATCGCGTTGCGGCGGACCAACACCCCGATCGCGCCGAGGCTAAAGAGGATCGCCGACAAGATTATGTAGTTGGCCGGATTCATTTCGACCCCCCGTCCAAGCTTTCGATCTGTTCGACATCGTGGTGGTCTACGGGTCGCACATCACCTCGGGCAACAAGTGGCCCAGGAATACTCTGCGCACTTGGTGAACCATCGGGTAGTAATGCCGGCGTATCTACCGCATTGTGGCGCGCATACGTGCCAGAACTTGGAAGGTTACCGGGGTGACCGGTGCCAGTGAATCGAGCCTTGGATAGTTCTTCTTGGCTGGCGCGCGGTAGCCACCGTTCACGATGGGCCAGCACCATCGCGCCTAGGGCAGCGGTAATAAGCAACGCTGAAGTAACTTCAAAAGCAACAAGATAGTCAGTGAAAAGTAGGCGTGCGATGCCTTGAACATTGCCCCCATCAACACCATTTGCCTCATCTAGTCCCACCGGCACTACATCGGTCAAGCCTGCACCGATGCCGGCCACGAGCAGGATCGCCAGGCCCACGGCCAGCACAATGGCAACCAAGCGCTGACCCTTTAGGGTTTCGATTAGCGAGTCGGACGAATCCACTCCCACCACCATTAAGACGAATAGGAAGAGCATCATCACAGCACCGGTGTACACAACCACCTGGACCATGCCAAGGAACGGTGCCGAGTTCGCAACGTATAACACCGCGAGATTGATCATTGTCAGTGCCACCCAGAGTGCGCTGTGCACTGCTTTTCGCGAAAGGATCAACCCAAGCGCCCCAAGCACCGCTAACCCGCCGCTGAACCAAAAGACGATTTCTTCGCCCAGATTGACTTCGGTCATGGCGCCACTGCCGCCGCGTCAGATCCGCTGGCCTGCTCGGGGACCGAACCGGTGATCTTGTTTGCGTAGTAGTCAGTGTCGGTGGTGCCAGGAACCATCGGATGCGGCGGTGCGAGCATCCCAGGTAGCAGCGGCGTCAGTAGATCCTGCTTCTCGTAAATCAGGTCAGCCCGATTGTTATCAGCCAACTCAAACTCGTTTGTCATAGTAAGAGCACGTGTCGGGCAAGCTTCGATGCAAAGCCCACAAAAAATGCAGCGCAGGTAGTTGATTTGGTATACGCGACCGTAGCGCTCCCCCGGGGAGTGGCGGTCACCTTCTTGGTTATCTGCCCCTTGCACGAAAATTGCATCCGCTGGGCAGGCCCAAGCACATAGTTCGCAACCGATGCACTTTTCTAAGCCATCAGCCCAGCGGTTCAGTTGATGCCTACCGTGGTAGCGCGGCTTCGGCGGGAACTTCGCGGCCTGCTCTGGATACTGCTCGGTTACTACCTTTTTAAACATAGTGGCAAACGTGACCCCAAAGCCACGTACCACCTGTGGAAGTTCAGCCATCGATGGCCTCCTGTTGAACTACTGGGATAGTCGATCGACGCGTCGTAAGAACGGCCTGCTGCCCGGGCATCGGCGGAACTGGGAAGCCACCAGCCATGGGCTCAAACGGCCGGCTCTCGATCTCATCGCGAATAAACTTGCGGGCCGCTTCGCGACGATCTAGTGCGCCTTGCGCAAACCATGACCCGACCAAGAGCACCGCGATCACGATTGCGCCGGCAATTAGTAGTTGGCGATTGCTTAACTCGATGTCATTGCGCAATACCCGGGCAGCAGCCACGATCATGATCCAGACGATGGAAGCTGGGATCAAAACTTTCCAGCCGAATTTCATGAATTGGTCGTAGCGAAGGCGCGGGAGAGTAGCGCGAAGCCAGATGAACACGAAAATGAATATCTGCACCTTGATCAACCACCAAAGCAGCGGCCACCAACCGGTGTTGGCCGACTCCCAAAGCGAAATCGGCCACGGAGCCAACCAACCACCGAGGAACAAAGTTGTTGCGAGTGCGGAAACCGTGACCATGTTGATGTACTCGGCCAGGAAAAACATCGCAAACTTCAGTGACGAATACTCGGTGTGGAAGCCACCTACCAACTCACCTTCGGCCTCTGGGAGGTCAAACGGCGCCCGGTTGGTCTCACCAACCATCGATGTTACGTAAATCAAGAAAGATGGCAGCAAAATCACCGCAAACCAAATCGGCTCTTGGGCGGTGATGATTTCAGATGTTGACATTGACCCCGCGTACAAGAAAACAGCCACGAATGACATTCCCATGGCAATTTCATAGGAAATCATCTGGGCACTTGAGCGCAATCCACCAAGGAGGGGATAAGTGGAGCCAGAAGACCAACCGGCCAGCACAATCCCGTAGATGCCGATGGAAGCAATAGCAAGTACATAAAGTACTGAAACCGGGAAATCCGTTAGTTGAAGTGGTGTCTCGACCCCGAAAATTGACACCGTTGGGCCAAATGGGATTACCGCGAATGCCAAGAATGCAGCCGTCGCCGAAATCACTGGGGCAATCCAATAGACACCCACATGGGCCGCCTTTGGAATGATTTCTTCTTTCAACGCAAGTTTGAAACCATCCATCAAAGACTGCAGCAGGCCAAATGGGCCAACGCGGTTTGGCCCGATGCGGTTCTGCATGCGCGATACCACTCGCCGCTCCCACCAAATGGTGAACAGAGTAAGTAATACGAGCATGACGAAGATTGCGAGCGCCTTTAGCAGAACCAACCACCAAGGATCAATACCAAAGACCCCGAATTGTGATCCGGTCATACCGCACCTCCGAGGGTCACGGACTGGCCAGCTCTTACACCGAGGTCACGATAGAGAGCACAGCCTGGGGAATTCAGGGGCAAACACACAACACCCTCGAGAACGTCACCGATCAGCAACGGCAAAGTGACAGAGCCGAGCGGACCGGTGACCGTGACATTTGCAGGTGCACCTAGAGCAGCGACGGTCACCGCCGAGCAGGTAGCGGCAACCACATGCGCAGTAGCGGCAAGGTAGGGCTCCCCCTCCTGCATAACTCCGTTATCAATAAGTGCTCGCCAGGTGCTCACCACGTAAGCAGCGTCAACAACTTGGCCGGCCGTGGTGTTCGGCGCGTCAGCGCGCGCACCTGTCCAGGCACCAAGGGAACCTAACTCCTGTCGGATGCCGGCAACGTCGCTGGCGCCAATTGGCGCATTCATGGCACGTGCCAACATCCCCAGAACGATCGCATCAGACATCACCAAAGCATCTTTGAAAGTTTGAGCGAAGGGACGAGGGCGGCCTTCCCAGTTCATGAAAGTTCCGGATTTTTCAGTTACTACCGCAACCGGGAATACCACGTCGGCAAGTTCGGTAATGGCAGAGTGGTGGTTCTCGAGAGCTACCACGAAAGCGGCGGCTTCGATGGCAGCCCGGCCAAGTGCTTGGTCCGGCAGGTCAGCAAGTTCAACTCCGCCAGTGATTAGCGCTTCGATGTCACCACCGGTAACCGCACGTAACAAGGACTCACCGGCTAACCCGGTAGCTACCGGGAGTGACTCCACGCCCCAGCACCCAGCAACTGCATCACGTGCCTGCTCATCTGACAGTGGCCGCCCACCCGGCAGTAGTCCTGCGAGAGCGCCAGCGTCCAGTGCTCCACGCTCCCCGGCCCTACGAGGCACCCAAGCGATGGCAGCGCCGGTGGATCGGGCAAGTTCAAGTACCGCGGTTGCGCCGCCTTCAATGCCCGCGATGCGCTCGCCAACCATGATGACCGCTCCGGGCGCGCTCAGTTCAGCGCGAACATTGGCAGGCAGGTCGGTTAGCGCCGAAGCTTCAGCGCCGGGCTTGGCCGGAATCAAAGTTCCGGCCAATTTACTTAGTCCCCGGGTAACAGCTGCACCGACCGAGTAGACGCGAGTGCCACCACCGCGTGCAGCTTTACGCAACCGCAAGAACACAATCGGCGACTCGTCTTCTGGCTCAAAAGCTATGAGAAGAACCGCTGGGGCGTTTTCGAGTGATTCGTAGGTTGTGCGCACCGCGGTACCGGCTACCGAGGAGCGTAAGAACTGTGCTTCTTCATCCGAAGAATCGCGGACACGGAAATCAATATTGTCCGACTGCAGAACTGCGCGGGCGAACCGCGCGTACGCGTAGGCATCTTCAATTGTCGAACGCCCGCCGACGAGTACCCCATGGCTTGTTGCTGCCGCTAAGCCACGTGCGGCGGCATCCATGGCCTCCGGCCAAGAAGCTGGACGCAACTGACCGTTTTCGCGGACGAGTGGAGTGGTGACCCGACCCTGCTCTTGATAAGTGAAAGCGAATCGACCTTTGTCGCAGTTCCACTCTTCATTAACTGCTGGTTCATCCCAAGCCAACCGGCGGGTGACCGTGCCGCGGCGATGGTCGGTGCGCAGCGAACATCCGGATGCGCAGTGTTCACACGTTGTCGGGACGGAGACCAGATCAAATGGTCGCGACCGGAATCGGTAGGCCGCGCTGGTCAAAGCACCGACCGGGCAAATCTGAACGGTGTTACCCGAGAAGTAGGAGTCAAATGGCTGATCCGCGGCGGTGCCGACTTGCTGATTAGCTCCACGTTCGAGCAGCTCAAGCATAGGATCACCAGCGATTTGTTCCGCGAACCTGGTACACCGGGCGCACGAAACACAACGCTCCCGATCAAGCAGGATCTGTGCGCTGACATTTATGGGCTTGGGGAAAGTGCGCTTCTCTTCTTCAAACCGAGAATCCGGGCGACCGGCGCTCATCGCTTGGTTCTGTAGTGGGCACTCGCCACCTTTATCGCAAACCGGGCAATCGAGGGGGTGATTCAATAGCAGAAACTCCATCACGCCTTCTTGCGCATCTCGCGCAATCGGTGAGGTTAGTTGCGTTCGCACTTGCATCCCATCAGAAACAACTTGCGCGCACGCTGGCTGCGGTTTCGGAACGCCCTCGATGTCAACCAAACACATCCGGCATGCCGCTACCGGCTCAAGCAGCGGGTGATCACAAAAACGTGGAATCTCAATGCCAAGCAACTCAGCGGCGCGGATGACGAGGGTACCTTTAGGGATTTCAATGGCGACACCATCAACGACAACGGTCACCAACTCCACCTGCGGGGTGAGATCTGATCCGGCATTGCTAGTTATGGTCATCTGGTTGCCGTTTCCGCAAAGACGTAGGACGCTACTGGATTAAATTGTTCATCAGCAGAGGTCGTGGTGGCTGCCTCAAACTCGGATCGGAAGAACTTAAGAGCTGCCGGGTATGGGGTGGCCGCTGCATCACCCAGTGCGCAGAAGGACCGACCGGCAATCTGCGAACAAAGGTTCACCAAGGTGTCGACTTCAGCGGGTGAGCCATGGCCGTGCTCGAACTTCTCGAGCACCCCGGTAATCCAGTACGTACCTTCACGGCACGGAGTGCATTTACCGCAGGACTCATGCTTATAAAACTCAAGCCACCTAGTTACTGCCTTTACGACACTGACCGTATTGTCGAAAAGCATCGGCGTACCGGTGCCAAGCATGGTGCCAGCCGCAGCCATATCTTCATACGTCAGAGGAAGGTCAAGGTGCTCAGCAGTCAACATTGGTACCGAAGAGCCCCCGGGGAGCCAGAACTTAACTTCTCCTCCGCCTCTGATGCCACCGGCGTAGTCCAGAAGTTCGCGCATCGTGATACCGAGTGGAGCCTCGTAAATACCGGGGCGCACTACGTGGCCTGAAACCGCGAATACTTTGAAGCCAGGGGATTTCTCAGTTCCGAATTGCCGGAACCACGCCACGCCTCTATCGACGATATATGGGATGTTTGCGATGGTTTCGACGTTGTTGATGACCGTGGGTGAGGCATAAAGACCCGCGACAGCAGGGAACGGCGGCTTGAGGCGGGGTTGCCCGCGGTAACCCTCAAGGGAATCAAGGAGTGCGGTTTCTTCGCCGCAGATGTATGCGCCGGCGCCCGAGTGAACGACGATATCAAGGGAAAATCCACTGCCCATAATGTTTTCGCCGATAAGCCCGGCCGCGCGCGCCTGCTCCACCGCGTAAGCAACCTTGCGAATAGCGTGCGGCACCTCACCGCGAATGTAGATGAATGCGTGGCTAGCCCGAATGGCATATGAAGCAATGATTACGCCCTCAACGAGCGCATGTGGGTTCGCCAACATGATCGGTATGTCTTTGCAGGCACCCGGCTCAGATTCATCTGCATTAACTACGAGGTAGTGCGGCTTGCCATCATTTTGCGGAACAAACCCCCACTTCATGCCGGTGGGGAACCCGGCTCCACCACGGCCGCGCAGCCCCGAATCCTTTATTTGTCCGATGATCGCGTCTGGATCCATTTTTAGGGCTGCCGCGAGCGCCTGATATCCACCAACCCGGCGATAGCCTTCGAGCGTGTAAAGATCTGGCTTATCCCAGTGTTCGGTGATGATTGGCGTTAGCCCAGAAGTAATCATGAGGCACCCCCGGCCGGTACCGAGGCCGCGCTCATTCCGCGCTCCTGCGCAACGCGAAGGCCCGCCAACATTTTCGCATCGACTGCCTCGCCTTCGTTGACCAAACCGTCGAGTGGGTACGCAAGGGTGTGTTCGGTCGCTTCGAAATCTCTAATGACCGGGCCACGAGTCGATTGGACCTGCTCACCGCGCGCAAGTCGATCGACTACATCTACGGCGCTGGCCGGAGTTACATCGTCCATGAACTCCCAATCGACGGTCATCACGGGTGCATGTGTGCAGGCGGCTTGACATTCAATACGTTCAAGCCAAAATTCACCATCGGCACTTCGCTCGTTATTTCCGATGCCCAGTCTTTTACTTAGCGCTGCATACACAGCATCGCCTCCGAGTAGCCCACACAGGGTGTTCGTGCAGACGCCGACGTGATGCTTGCCAACCGGTTTACGCTTGTACATCGTGTAAAAAGACGCTACCGCGGTGACTTCAGCAGAGGTAATACCCAGGACTTCGGCACACGCATTTATACCGTCTGCAGTGACTTCGTTATCAACACTTTGCACTAGATGAAGCATGGGAAGTAGTGCAGAACGAGATTTCGGGTAGCGCGCAGCTAGGTCACGCATCTGGTCGCGAGTTGCCTCACTGATAGTCATAAGTCTGCGTCGCTCTCGTTTTCGTTGGCTGTTACCGGTCGACCCCGCCCATGACAGGATCGATGCTGGCGACCGCGGCAATTAAATCTGCCACCTGACCGCCTTCGCTCATCGCTGCCACAGACTGCAGGTTCGTAAATGAAGGATCACGGAAGTGCGCGCGATAAGGCCGGGTACCACCAGCGCTAACCAAGTGGCAACCGAGCTCACCTCGAGGTGACTCAATTGCGGTGTAGACCTGACCTACCGGAACTTTGAAACCCTCGGTAACTAACTTGAAATGGTGAATAAGGGCTTCCATGGACTCTGCCATGATCTCGCGGATGTGGTCGGTCGAATTGCCTTGACCGTCGGCACCGATTGCCAATTGCGCCGGCCAAGCGATTCTCTTGTCAGCGATCATTACCGGGCCCGGCTGCCCGAGCCGATCAAGGGCTTGTTCAATAATTCTGATGGACTGCTGCATCTCGCCCACGCGGATAAGGAAGCGCCCGTAGGCATCACATGTAGTTTCAGTGACAACATCGAATTCGAAGGTTTCGTACCCGCAGTACGGCTGCGTTTTGCGCAGGTCATGTGGCAGCCCCGTAGCGCGCAAGATTGGCCCAGAAACACCAAGTGCCATGCACCCTGTTAGGTCGAGGTACCCAATACCCGAGGTGCGGCCCATCCAGATCGAATTGTCAATGAGTAGATCGGTGGTGTCTTTCAACCGTTTACGCAATAACGGGAGCATCTCACGGATTTTCTCGACACCATCCGCCGGTAAATCTTGCGCTACCCCGCCGGGGCGAATGTAGGCACTGTTCATGCGTAAGCCGGTGACCATTTCAAAGACATCGAGGATCAACTCACGCTCACGGAAGCCAAAGATCATCGCGGTTAGTGCACCCAGCTCCATGCCGCCGGTTGCCAATGCAACTAGGTGCGAGGAAATGCGGTTCAACTCCATCATCATTACTCGAATGACGCTGGCTCGCTCCGGAATTTGATCGGTGACACCAAGCAGTTTCTCGACCGCAAGGCAATAAACCGTCTCATTGAAGAAAGGGGCTAAATAATCCATCCGCGTGACGAAAGTGACGCCCTGAACCCAAGATCGGTATTCCATATTTTTCTCAATACCCGTATGCAAGTAGCCGATCCCGCATCTGGCTTGGGTTACCGTCTCTCCGTCTAGCTCAACGATGAGACGAAGCACCCCGTGGGTTGATGGGTGCTGTGGGCCCATGTTGACGACGATGCGCTCCTTTTCGCCATCTGGTGCCGCAGTGATTGTGTCCCAATCGCCGCCGGAAACGTTGTAAATAGTTTCATCGCCGGATTCATATGAACTGGCATATGGATCGCTCAGGTGATCGGTAGACATCAGTTGTAGGCCCTCCGCTGATCGGGTGGCGGGATTGTCGCGCCCTTGTATTCGACTGGGATGCCGCCGAGTGGGTAGTCCTTGCGCTGCGGATGCCCCGGCCAGTCATCGGGCATTTCGATGCGAGTCAAGTGCGGATGGCCATCAAAAATGATCCCGAAGAAATCCCAGGTCTCACGTTCGTGCCAATCATTTGTCGGGTAGAGCGCAACAAGTGATGGGATATGAGGATCAGCATCCGGTGCCGCAACCTCAATCCGAATTCGGCGGTTATGGGTTATCGAAAGGAGGTGATAAACGGCGTGGAGTTCACGACCGATGTCATTCGGATAGTGCACCCCGTTGACGCCACTGCAGAACTCAAAGCGCAGTCCGGGTTCATCACGCAGCGTCGATGCAAAAGCGAATAGCTGATCACGTCGGACGAAAAAAGTGATTTCACCTCGATCAACAACCACTTTTTCGACCGCGCTCGACATCGGGATACCTCGGGCGGTCAACGAAAGTTCAAGCTCTTCGGATATTTCATCAAACCAACCGCCATAGGGAGGCAAACTGGCCGCCGGCAGCACCCGTGGGTCAATTAAGCCACCGAAACCACTGGTGTCGCCCGACCCGTTAATACCGAAAGCGCCATGCTGAACGTCAATGATGTCAATACTCGAGACGCCTTCGGGTACCACCGGTAGTTGGTCGCTGGTCATCTCAGCAGCCCTTTCATCTCCAATGTCGAAGGTGCCGCAAGCGCTGCTGATTCCAGGGCCATAATTTCGGCCTTGCGATTCGCTCCCATTTTGGTGTCCTGAATTTGATCATGTAATTTCAAGATCGCGTCGATGAGCATCTCGGGGCGCGGAGGGCAACCGGGCAGGTAAATATCAACCGGCACCACGTGATCAACACCTTGAACTATTGCGTAGTTGTTAAACATTCCTCCGCTTGATGCGCAAACACCCATTGCGAGAACCCATTTCGGGCCTGGCATTTGGTCATAAACCTGACGGAGTACCGGGGCCATCTTCTGACTCACCCGCCCAGCGACGATCATCAGGTCAGCTTGACGCGGTGATGCTCGAAAAACTTCCATGCCAAACCGCGCTAAGTCATAGCGCGCACCCCCGACAGCCATCATCTCAATGGCACAGCAGGCCAAGCCGAAAGTCGCTGGCCACAGTGAGCCTTTGCGGGCGTAGCCGGCCACTTTCTCAACCGTGGTAAGCAATACTCCCGATGGCAGTGCCTCTTCAAGTCCCATTGGATTCCTGTCAGTCCCACTCGAGTCCGCGTCGACGCCAAACATAGGCGTAGACCACCAGCACAGTAACGATAAATACGAGCATTTCGATTAAGCCAAAGACCGCCAGTCGGTCAAAAGCGACCGCCCACGGGTATAGGAAGACAATTTCAATGTCGAAGACTATGAACAACATGGCGGTTAAGTAGTACTTCACGGGGAAGCGGCCACCACCCACCGGTTGCGGTGTGGGCTCGATGCCACATTCATAGGCGTCGTATTTTGCTCGGTTATAGCGTTTTGGCCCGGTGAAGGTGGCTATGGCAACCGAAAAGACTGCGAAACCGAAAGCAAGGATGCCCAGAATCAGTATCGGTGTGTAGACGTTCACCGCTGTTCCACTACTCCTTGTATCCGCCGATTAATTTCGCCCTGGTGGTCGAAACTGGCACTCAACATTGCGCGCTTGTGAATGACTTCACGACCTCCGCAATCATAGTGCGCAGCCTGCTGTTCATGCAGTGGTATCCACCTCTGGGTTCACGCTGCGGTGCAGAGCGACAATTCCACCCGACAAATTACGCCATTGCACCCGCGCCCAGCCCGCCACTTGCAATTGCGCGGCCAACTGCTGCTGATCGGGCCAGGCCCGGATTGACTCGGCCAGATACACGTATGCCTCTGGGTTGCTGGCCACCCTTTGCGCCACCGCGGGGAGGGCTTTCATTAGATACTCGGTATAAACATTGCGAAAAGGGGCCCAGGTAGGCTGCGAGAACTCACATATCACCAACCGGCCACCCGGGCGCACCACCCGACGCAACTCCGCCAGCCCAGTGGTCAAGTCAGCCAAATTTCGGAGCCCAAAGGAGATAGTGGCCGCATCAAATACCCCGTCGCGATAGGGCAAGGCCAAGCCATCCCCGGCGACGAATGGCAACTGCGGTAGCCGCTGGCGGCCCACCTTTAACATCCCACGGGAAAAATCAGTAGGGAAAACCTCAGCTCCGGCCTCGGCAAACGGCAAACTTGAGGTACCCGTACCGGCAGCCAGATCCAATATCTGCTCACCCGGGAGGGGAGCGACCGCGGCCACCACGGCCTTGCGCCACCGCCGAGTCTGACCCATGGCTAAAACGTCATTGGTTAGGTCATAACGCTTCGCGACCCCATCGAACATGGCGGCCACATCGGTTGGGGCTTTGGTCAAATCCGCTCGCGTCACTCTGACATCCTTTCAGATACTCGATCTGCTTCAAGTGCCGTAGGCATCTAGAGTGCTCCTGTGTCCAGCGAATCAATGTCACGCCTGGACACCACCTCGAAGGCCGAACGCATTGTGGTGCGTACTCGACCAATCCCTGATCCAGAGCAGCTCTTGGCGAGGTTGCCGATCGAGAACCCCGTTGCGTGGGTCCGCGGTGGTGAAGGTTTGGTCGGGTGGGGCGTGGCCGCGCAACTAGAGGTAAGCGGGCCCGAACGCTTTAGCCGAGCGCAGCGCTGGTGGACCAAGTGGTGCGCCGAGAAATCCGTTGACGACACAGTCGACGTACCCGGCACCGGCCCGGTGGCATTTGCCTCATTTGCGTTTGACCCGAACCCGGGAACTTCAATCATCACCGTGCCAAAAGTGATCATCGGGCGCCGAGGTGGCCAAGCCTGGGTTACCGTCGTTGACCCAGATAACGATCCGCGCGCGGATACTGGTGTGCGAAACTCAATGCGGCCGGTGTCGGTACCCGCGAAGCCGACAGCAGTGCGATGGGCCGAAGGGTCACGGACCGCCCCGGATTGGCAAGGGGCCGTTGCCGAAGCAATCGTGCGGATTAACGCCGGTGAACTCGACAAAGTGGTCTTGGCACGGGATGTGATCGCACATGTTGAAGGCGAACTTGATATCAGACACCTACTCCTCAATCTGGCCGAAAAATACCCATCTTGCTGGACATTTAGTGTTGCTGGTCTTATCGGAGCTACCCCTGAGTTACTCGTGCGGCGCACGGGCGATCTAGTAACCAGTCGGGTACTTGCCGGCACTGTGCGGCGCCAAGGCGACGCCACCGCTGACGCCAGCCTTGCATCAGCCTTACTTGGTAGCGGTAAAGATCTTGAAGAACATGAATACGCCGTGCACTCGGTAGCGCGAGCGCTTGCCGCACATTGCACCGACTTAACCGTCCCTGATCGCCCACATGTACTTGCCTTGGCCAACGTTCAACACCTGGCAACAGACATCACCGGCAGGTTGGCCGACGCCGCGTCAGTGCTTGCGCTCGCGGCATCGCTTCATCCGACCGCCGCAGTCTGCGGAACTCCGACTGAGCGAGCCTTGTCCGTTATCCGCGAACTTGAAGGCATGGATCGCGGTCGTTACGCCGGACCGGTTGGTTGGTTCGATGCTCAAGGTGACGGAGAGTTCGGCATTGCGCTCCGATGTGCTGAAGTTGATAGCGAAACCAACACTGTGCGTGCATTTGCCGGCTGCGGCATTGTTGCAGGATCACACCCAGATACCGAGCTGGCCGAAGCGGCCGCGAAACTTGTGCCGATCAGGGATGCACTCGAAGCTACGTAGTTTCGATTACCTGCAGGGCAGAGCGCCGCCCGCTCAAACAGAACCGAGGGCCGCATGTACAGCGTCCCGAACCACTCGCCAAGCTTCCGCTTCATCATCTCGAGAACAGGTTCGCGCCACCACCACCTGCACTCCCCCAGCAGCAATAGCAGTATCCAATGCGGCCACTAGTTCGGCAGCAGTATGCGCCACCTGGGTTGGCACTTGCAAAGCCGCCGCGATGGCTCCAACATCAGCGCCGAGCGGAACCGCGAATACCCGATCGAAAGAGTCAGCGAAACGCGCCTCGCCTTGCTCCAATAGCGAGAAAATGCCACCGCCATCATTATCCGAAACTACGATCACCAAATTGGGTCTTGTCTCAGTTGCCGGTACCAGAAACGCATTGCTGTCATACAAGAAAGTCTGGTCGCCAACCAGTGAAATGGCCCAGGTCGGATCATCGGCTGCATCATCGCGCTGCAGTGCAGTCGCCGCTCCCCAAGCTGAGGACAAAGTTCCGTCAATCCCTGAAGTACCGCGGTTCCCCATCACTATGGCTTCACCAATGAATGTTGACGCGAGATTGAAAACATGGCGCACCTGGGATGAAGCCCCCAGAAATAGCATGCCGGCGGACGGAACCGCACTGCACGTGAGGCGCGCAACGTGCATGCCGGTCAACTTATCTCCAAAAGCAGCAAGCGCTGTTTCAACCGCGGCGGCGGTAAGGACATCGGCCCGCTGCCAAGCAGCAAGCCAGTCAGGGTCAACCACCGCATTTTCAGGGGGCAATGGCACTCCTGCAATAACGATGTCCGCCGATCGAGTTGGATCACTCCACTGCGATTGTGGATCCACCGCAATATGCAGTGGTGAATTCGCGACCAGGCGCAACACCGCACGGCTTAATCCGACTCGACCAACAGTTATCACGACGTCTGGCACATGTGCAGCCGCAAAATCAGCATCAGCAAGTATCAGAGCCCCGTGAGAAATTGAGGTATCGCAGTCCGACACATTGCCGCTTGGTTCACCAATTATCGGCCATCCCAGAGCATCACCGAGGTCATCAATCAGACTCATGAATTCAGAGTCGGAGTGATCGCCAACAATGATGATCCCGCGAGCCGGGAGTTGATTGTCTTCCATGATGACACCTATTACGTCATCAAGTGGTGTGCTAAGGCCGGCTACAAACCTGGCATCGGCCGTCCAGGGCCGCCCATCAGCACGCCCGTCAGTGCGCCCACCAAGTGCCGTTGCTGGCGCATCGTCGTCTAACTCATCAGGAACTAACGGGTCGGCAAATGGAATATTCACATGTACCGGACCAGGATGCCACGCATCAGTTGACGCAGCGACAACGCGCGACATGGTGGAACGCCAGTAGCGAATATCGTTATCGCCAGATACGGCCACTGACATGTCAACAGCGAGTCGGACTGAGGTTCCAAAAATGTCGGCCTGCGCAATAGTTTGGTTGGCTCCTACTCCGCGCAAAACTGGCGGCCTATCTGCAGTTAACGTGATCAGCGGGATATTCGAGTAATCGGCTTCTACAACGGCCGGATGCAAATTTATCGCTGCCGTACCTGAAGTGGTAACGACCACGGCCGGCACCCCAGAGACTTTGCCGAGCCCAAGCGCTAGGTATCCGGCACTTCGCTCATCTACTCGCACGTGCAAGAAGATCTCGCCCCGTTTTTCGGCGGCAGCCAAGGCGAAAGCCAGCGGAGCCGAACGCGAACCTGGACAAAGCACAAAATCAGTAATGCCGCATCTGATCAACTCATCGACAAGCACGCGCGCTTGGAGAGTTGATGCGTTCACGCGCTTAGCCTTTCATGCCGAGACGATGGTAAGAAGAACAGGGCACTAACTAGCTACTAGATGCCCAGACCGTTTAGCGGCGCCCGAATGCCAGGCAGCGGCAAGGCGGGCCCGCCACCAAATCCCGCGCTCATCGCTTATCTCATCTCGCGCCCGCATCAGCGCGCCTAACTCCGGGGCAACTCTTTGAACTTTGAGCATTCCGCCAACCGGAACAAGTGGCGTATCCACCACATCAGCAGCAAGTAGCGTGCCGGTACCAAGTCCACAGGCTGTTGCCATATCAAGGGCTCCAGCCAATGCCGTCGAAGCCGCCAGGCCCACCGAAGAGTCAAGTGAACCGCTAATGACAATCGGCATCGAGAGTTGCTCGACTATGCGCACGCTGGCTTCAATTCCGCCTAGTGGAGCCACTTTGATGATCGCGAAATCGGCGATTCCCCGCAAATCGAGCTCTTCAGGTGCAGCCGCGCCACGTATTGCCTCGTCGACTGCAATTGGCACTGAAACTTGACTGCGCACCTGCTTGATCTCAGCGAGTTCAGCACACGGCTGCTCAACATATTCAAGGCCGTACTCAGTAAGACGTCTTAGTGCCTTCACCGCCTCAGACACGGACCAACTGCCATTGGCATCAATGCGGATAGATCCGACGCCTCGACCCAGTGCGGTATCGAGAACATCGCGCACCGCCGCCACCCGCGCCTCATCAGCCGCCAAGGCGCCGCCGACTTTTACTTTCACGCACTGACAACCATTTTCAATTACCGCAGCGCGCGTTAGTGCCGCCGCATCAGCCGAGCTAACTTCAGCAATAATCGCATTTACATTTATGTTTTCACGTTTGCTCACCGGCCATGCCCCAAATGCGGATTCAATCGCACAGTCGAGCCAGCGCGATGCTGCAACGTCGGTGTAGTCGTCAAATGGGGCAAACTCACCCCACCCTGACGGGCCCTTAATCAACACACCTTCGCGCTTGGTGATACCGCGAAAAGCCCTAGTCATCGGCAGCCCGTACACAACGGCGGTATCAAGCAGCGCCTGCAATTGTTTGTCGGGCATGTGAAGTTACGGACGCTTCGGGAATTGACGGAAGTCGGGTTCGCGCTTCTCCTTGTAGGCATCGCGGCCCTCTTGTGCTTCCGCCGTCATGTAGAACAACAAGGTCGCATCTCCAGCAAGTTGTTGAACGCCCGCGAGCCCATCATCGGCCGCATTATGCGATGCCTTGAGCATCCGTAGCGCCAGCGGGGACATGTCGAGCATCTCGCGCGCCCAAGAAACGGTCTCGCTCTCAAGATCGGCAATCGGAACCACCGAATTAACCAAGCCCCAGTCATAGGCTTGCTCAGCACCGTATTGGCGGCACGTGTACCAGACTTCGCGTGACCGTTTTTGCCCAATAGTTGCCGCGAGCAAACCAGAGCCGTACCCGCCATCGAAGGAACCTACCTTTGGGCCAGTTTGACCAAATCGGGCGTTATCAGCGGCTATGGTCAAATCACAAACCACGTGCAGCACATGTCCGCCACCAATGGCGTAACCGGCGACCATGGCAATAACCGGCTTCGGTGTGCGGCGAATTTGGACCTGGAGATCCAGGACATTTAACCGACCAACCCCGCGCTTGGCGACTTCATCGTCGCCGATGTAGCCATCATTACCGCGAATGATCTGATCTCCACCGGAGCAAAATGCCCAGTCTCCCTGCCCGGTCAAGATGATAACGCCGATTGAATCGTCATCACGTGCGTAATTAAGTGCATCACTGAGCTCGAAGAGGGTCGGCGGTCTAAACGCATTGCGCTTCTCTGGCCTGTTGATTGTTATCTTGGCGATACCGACGTCTTCACCCGTGGAGACCTCCAGTCGAATATCTCGGTACTCACCGATCTGCCGCCACCCGCAGCCGGGTTTAATCGACGAGTACGAGGGGTCGGTCAATGCCGGTGAACCAGCAGGTACCACCGGGGGCAATAAGTATCTGGTACGGGTATCCATGTCGGGAACGCTACCGCGAGGTCCTACGCTCGGTGCGATGCGTCCATTGACTTCAGTTCTGGTGCCGCCAGGCCCCGCTGGCCTCACAGCGTTGCTGGACCCACTGCGCATGGCTCTCACGGGAGCCGGCCCGGCAATTACCCCGCTGCCCATGGTTAGTCCGACCATCTCTACCGAGTACGTCGGTCGACTGCGCGCTGCGAGTTTACCCGATGACGTAAGCCAGCCCCTTGAATCTGATGAGGTCGCAGTGGTGTTGGCCACCTCCGGTTCAATGGGACAACCTAAAGGTGTGCTGCTCACGGCAGCCGGGCTAACCGCGCTAGACGGTGTGGTCAACGGGGCCAACGCGCAGTGGATTGCAGCGCTACCGCTGCATTCGATGGGTGGATTTAATGTCGCCGTACGAGCACTGGCAAGTGATCGAGATCCAATAGCGTTAGCGAGCCTTGGTGGTGCGCAGCCATTTACGTCTGCAGTTTTTGCCGACGCTGTTGAAAGGGCAAACGGAGCTCAAGTCCATGTTTCACTGGTAGCTGCCCAGCTTCGCCGCCTCCTTGCTGACGAACTAGGCATTGCTGCACTAAAAGCTTGTGAGCTGGTTCTTATCGGTGCTGGACCTTTGGCAGCCAGCACCCGCGCCATCGCCCTCGAAAACGAGGTTCACCTGGTGACCTCGTATGGCATGACTGAGACATCTGGTGGCTGCGTGTTTGATGGTCGCCCGCTGCTCGGAGTGCAGGTAGAAACCGCTTCGGAATCCTCCGGAACCTTGGTAATAAGCGGGCCCATGTTGGCAACCGGTTACCGACTCCAACCGAAACTAACCAAACTGCACTTTACCGCCGCCGGGTTTATCACCAGTGACCACGGAAGCGTCGACGCCGAAGGGTTCGTCACGATCCTAGGACGTGCTGACGACGTGATTAATATCAACGGAGTAAACGTTTCAGCTGGTGCAGTCGAACAGGTGATCGGCGACATTAATGAGGTCACAGCCGTGTTGGTGCTATCCATCGCGGGCCCCAGCGAGGAAAACGCGCTTGTTGCCGCGGTCGAGACCTCGTCCACCTCAACAATTGAATCCGTCGTCAAAACGACCGTGCAACAACGACTTGGACTGGCAGCGGTACCTTGTCATGTCATCGTCCAAACCGAGCTGCCAATGTTGCCAAATGGCAAAGTTGATCGCGAAGTACTCCGCATGATCGCAACGCAATCGGGAAGGCTTCCATGGCAACGATAGGACAATGGGTTGAAGGTTCGCGTCCGCGCACTTTGCCCGCGGCAATCGCACCGGTGGTTGTGGGTACTGGCCTAGCCATAAATGCTGACTCGTTGCGCATTGGCCGCGCCGGATTGGCGTTAGCGGTCGCATTAGCTCTGCAAATTGGTGTCAACTTTGCCAATGACTACAGCGATGGCATCCGCGGCACGGATAACAAACGCGTTGGCCCGGTGCGACTTGTAGGTCAGGGCATAGCCAGCCCCAGAAGTGTGCGCCTAGCCGCATTTATTGCGTTCGGCATAGCGTGCATCGCTGGGCTGACACTCGTTATTGCTACCCAAGCCTGGTGGCTGCTACTCGTTGGCCTCGCCTGCGTGAGTGCCGCCTGGCTGTACACCGGTGGCCCAAAACCATACGGCTATCGCGGTCTTGGCGAGTTGTTCGTCCTTATATTTTTCGGCCTGGTGCCAGTACTGGGAACCTACTATGTGCAGACGGACACGATTACCCTCGCGGCATTTATTGCCTCCGTCGGCGTCGGCACACTTGCCTGCGCGGTTCTCGTAACCAATAACCTGCGAGATCTACCGAGTGATGAGCAAGCTGGAAAGAACACCCTTGCGGTTCGACTTGGAGTCCAGCGCACCCGCGCACTTTATGTTTGGTGCATCATCACCACGGCAATCACGACGCTGATCACTGCAGCACTTACTTCTTGGCTGGTTCTCTTAGCCCTTGTCGTCCTTATAATTGCACCGATCCGCTTAATTCTTAGTGGCGCATCCGGGCCGGCGCTGATCCCGGCGCTGAAACAGACTGGATTACTCGTTCTTTTCTACGGTCTCGGCTTGGGGATCTTGATTGCCCTCGCTTAGTCCCTGGTTTAGCTGCTGACTTAATCTCTGAGTGTCGTCTGCTTCGTCTTCTGCCCGAGTTGATTCATCAATGCGAGCATTAATCCGCCCGAAGAAGGCCGCCAATACCGCGCCCATTGCGGCGCGCTGCCGATCCAGCACTACCACGCTGATAACTCCGGAGATCAGCAGCGCAACCACAGCCGCCAGCAGGCCCCGAAGCGGGGTAGTCAATTGAATAAGGAGCCACACGAATCCAAAGAGCAACAATCTAAGTGCAGTGAAGCGAATAACCGCCCACCCGGATGTTCTCACCTTTACAGCGTACGGCACCTGGTGGCTCTAACCCGAGGCCGCTGCTGGCGGCTGCAACAGGCGGCCGTTATTATTCACGGGCAAGCGTTACTGTTTATAGTCACAGTTACCGAAATTCTTGAATTACGACGGGCCGGGAGGTGTGCACATGGTGCGGGTCTTAGGAGTTTTGGTTCTCGTCGCGATGTACATCTCATTCATCATTGATGTGCTGCGCACCCCACGACTTGAAGCCCGCACCTTGCCGAAGATGCTGTGGTTGGCACTGGTGGTGCTCATTCCGCTCATCGGTGGAATCTTCTGGTTCTTCCTGGGCCGCCCGCGACCTACTTCCGGTGGCGTTTTTCGACGCCGTGGGCCAATTGCCCCAGACGATGACCCCAAGTTCTTAAAGGGCCTTGACGAAGAGGCGTGGCGCCGACGCATGCGAGAGCGCCGAGGCGAGGCCTGAGACCTGCCTATGGGCGCGTTAGATCTAAACCCCTGAGTACGAGTGCAAGCTGTTGATAAAGATATTCACCCCGAAATAGTTAATGATGAAAGCCGCCCAGCCGGCGATAGCCACCCATGATGCTCGATCCCCGCGCCAGCCAACTGTTGAGCGCGCGTGCAAATATGCAGCGTAGATAACCCAAGTTATAAATGCCCAGGTCTCTTTTGGATCCCAGCCCCAATACCGGCCCCACGCATTTTCGGCCCAGATGGCTCCAGCCACTACCGCAAAAGTCCAGAGCGGAAACGCGAATGCGAGTACTCGATAAGTCAAGGTACGAAGCTTTTCAGCCGTACGCACCCGCGCCCGGCCAGACTTACCTCGCCGCTCTGCTCGTGATTGAACCAATGCAAGCCCGGCGGTGGCAGCCGCCAACGTGAATGCGCCCGAGCAGATGATCGCCGCCGACACGTGGATTATCAGCCAATAGGACTTCAATGCCGGCACCAATTGAGCAGCCTCGGTGTACAACACTGTCACTGCTAGGCCAAGGGTCAACAGCGTTGGGATAACGATGAAAAGGCCGAGCCAGCGCACATCACGGCGCAGGGAGACAAGTAAAAACACTCCAAGAATGCCCAATGCCGCGGTTATCGAGAACTCGTACATATTGCCCCACGGCACTCGACCCGCCCACACTCCGCGCAAGACCACACCAGCCAACAGCAACACAAATCCCAACCAGGTCAAGGACATACCGATATTTGCCGAACGCCTGCCGGTTTGGTCATCGGTCGGTGTGCCTCCCGCCGACTTCGTTAACACCGTCGACTGAGTTGACACCGTCGACTTGATTAACAGGGCCGTGCTACCTGCCGAATCAATTTCCTGCGGCGCGGGTGCCAGTACTGCGACTCGGCGTCGGCCAGAGGCAAATGAAATCGCAAAAGCCACCATCGCGAAAGTTAAGGTAACCATCGAGGCGTATACCGCCGCGTTGCTCGCTGCGGCCAATTGCGTCGCGCTCACTTTTACTCCCTAATTTCGTCAGTAGATGTTGCCGACGCAGTGTCAGGCAAATCACTTACGGCATCGCGGATTAATTCTAGTTCACCTGGCAGATCAGCAGATTCAATGCGGGCCAACCCTGCAAGTTGCACCACAGTGACGCCTTCGGAATTAACTGTCGCCGATATCCAGACTCGACGCCTTCGAATGAATAGCGACAACAGTAAGCCGGTTATTGCCAGTACCGCTCCTAGTAAAGCAACCTCTTTCCCCGGGTCGTACGCGATCTGAAATGACGCCCAACGCTGATAGCCCGTGAAGGCAATCGACCCAGAACCGTCGGGAAGTTTCCAAATTTGACCTTGACGCAAAGCTACGATTCCGATCTGATCCATGGAAGCGGTATCTAGTCGGTACACACTTTGAGGTGCCCCACTGTCTAACCCCATATCACCACGCCAGGCCGACATGAAAACGGCTGGATCATCAGGGCCCGGGAAAGTCGAAATCGGTCCACGCAAGTTATTCGACGCTGCCGTTGGTACGAAAATCCCCTGGAAACCCAACTGCGGGTCCGAATCCGGGATTTTCACAACTCCGGTTGAAGTAAAATTGCCATCCTGCGGCAAGAAAACAACGGTGTCGTCAAATGTGATTTCACCCCCCGCATTTCGCACTACAAAATGTGGTGCGTATCCATGACCTACCAAAAAGACTTTGGCACCGTCGATCTCAAGCGGAGTATTAACTTCTATGCGAGCATTCTCAGCTTCGGTACCCGGTAACCGACGAAAAGTCACATCCGCTTCGAATAACTTCGGCGAACCCCGCTGGGCCTCTCCCCGATCGAATTCAACATTGAACTTCTCTAGGGTGAACGAGAATGGTGAAAGCCGCGATGCCCCGGTGAATCGCCCGCCGCCCCAAGCGTCGTACTGGGTCAAAGTGTTGGAAAACCCCTGCCCCGTGCGAACGATGACATTGCCTTTCCAACCAAAGAGACCACCCAAGGCGATGGCCACCAAAATTAAGATGAGCGAGAAGTGGAAAAGGAGGTTTCCGGTCTCGCGTAGAAAGCCTTTTTCGGCTGCAATGGAGTTTTCGGCTACCAGCAGGCGCCAGCGTCTACCTGATAAATACTTTCGGCCCCGTGCTAATACTTCATTGGCGGAGGCGCTGACTTCAAATGACATCGACTCTGGCAGACGCAGTAGATTGCGCGGGGCCGGGGGCGGGGGGGCAAACATGGCTCGCCAATGCACCTTCGTCCGAGGTAATACGCAACCAATCAGCGAGATGAAAAGAAGTAAATACACAGCAGCGAACCATGGCGAGGAATAAACATCGAAGAAACCAAGGGCATCGAAGATGGGGCCAGATGTTGGGCTGTCAGCAATCCATTCATTGACGCGTAGCGGATTATTACCTCGCTGCGGAAATATTGATCCAGGTACGCTTGCGATTGCCAGCAAAAACAGCAAAATCAAAGCGGTCTTCATGCTCGTGAGCTGGCGCCAGGTATAACGAACAAATCCAAGTGCGCCCATGGGTGGCAGAATCAATTCCGGTTTGGACATCTAGAGCACCGTCTCAAAAGTTGGTACCGAAGTTCGTAGCCAGATCGTGAAATCGGTCCAGGCACCTGTAACCAAAAGCACCCCGACAATAACTAACATGCCCCCACCGATACGCATTACCAACAGGTAATGACCCTTGACCCAACCCAATGCGCGAGCGGTTCGGCTAAACAGCACAGCGAGCAAAACAAAAGGTAGCCCGAGGCCAAGGCAGTAGACAAATGAAAGCAAGGCGCCACGCAGTGCGCTGGCTTCGGTGAACGCGAGGGTCTGCACTGCGGCAAGGGTTGGACCAATACATGGGGTCCAGCCCAAACCGAACAACACCCCAAGGATAGGTGCACCAGCAACACCCCAGTTAGGCAGTCGGTGAATTCTCCACTCGCGTTGTAACCCTGGGATAAAACCCATAAAAGCCAGCCC
>WLHM01000010.1 GCA_009702725.1 Actinomycetota bacterium
GCGTACGCGCATTTCTTGGCAGCCATCGCCGCCGGCGCATTCCAGGGCACAAGCACGACGGTCGGCCCCCAAGGTATGCGCAAAATTTCGACCGGTCGATCACTCTCCCCGACCTCTTCAACCAAGCCACCGTTTCGCATTTGCTCGACTGCATCGCGGAAGGATCCAGCCAAAGACCCGCCAAATAATCGAGCGATCGAAATCACTACGCCCGAGCCCAATGATTCAGCTGCACCGATGCGATCGCCCCGTTTATCCAATTCATCAGCAACCCGTAGCAAGGCGGCGGCGCGATCAGAGATATCAAGAAGTCGCCAGCTTCCGGATTTGTCGATGCGATCTGCGGTCGCTATCGCGCGCTCCACCTCCGCCGGTTTCGTCTGTGCCACTTTTGCTATGAACTCGCCCGTGGAAGGATCGGTGAGATCGATATCAAGGGTCTGGCCAGGCACGCTACGAACACCACCGATCAGATCAAGTTGGGTCTCCATCTCAAATATTCTCAAAGTAGCGCTCGAGTTCCCAGTCGGTGACCGCGTGTTGGAAGCACTCCCACTCCCACTCGGCCGCCGATCCATATTGCTCGACAACCGCGGGACCAAAGTGGCGCATGATGAATTCACTAGATTTAAAGCGCTCCGCGGCAGCCCCGAGATTCTTTGGGAACTGCTCGGTGGCAGATTTCACTTGATACGCGTCCCCCTTGCGCTCCGGGCCCGGGTCGATATCGAGTTCAATCCCATCACCGACCGCGGCTAGAAGTCCGGCTATTGCAAGGTAAGGGTTTATATCGGCACCGGGAACCCGCCACTCAACCCGCATAGATGCTGGGTCGCTACCAAGTACTCGGCAAGAAACTGTGCGGTTGTCTACGGCCCAGGTGGCGCCGTGGCCAGCGAAGTCACCTGAATTCGTGCGTCTATAAGAGTTGATGGTCGGTGCATACCAGGCCATTAAGTCTGGTGCCGTCTCAAGAATTCCACCGATAACCCGACGCATGGTCTTACTTATGTGTTCTGGTTCGGTATCTGACCACATGACCTGGGCCGACGCACCCGAAGACGCGAGATCACGCAGTGACAAATGGATGTGCCCAGAAGATCCGACGCCGTCTGCTTGGGGCTTAGGCAAGAATGTAGCCGACAAGCCAGCTTGGGTAGCAACATCTTTTACCGCCAACTTGAATAACACATGACGGTCAGCCATATCAAGTGCATCTCCATAGGTGAGGTTTATTTCCCATTGGCCAAGCCCCCATTCTCCTTGGCTCATCTCCACGTTCATTCCGCTTTCGTCCAACACCTTGCGTAGTCGCCTGAAGAACGGTTCCCAAGTATTTACTTGCTGGACCGTGTAGTCCGAGTGAATCAGTGTGCTTGGTGTTCGCGTGTGGTACCCCGCTTGCCGCAATTCATCGTAACTCTCACGATAAAGATGAAACTCTAATTCAGTTCCCACTCCCGCGGCGAGACCACGCTCGGCGAGGGCGTCCACCTGCCGCTGCAGAATCCTTCTTGGGGTTATCTCGACCGGGGACCGGTCATGTTCCTCGACGATGTCAGCAAGCACGATCGCTGTGCCATCCAGCCAAGCCGCATTTACCAGCGTTGACATATCGGGGATGAGCAGAAAATCCCGCCAACCCGTGTGCCAACCAGCATATGCGGATTCGTACCCGATGTTTTGGGGTAGGTCCCAGCCAAATGTGCAAGCTGACACCGCCACGCCCCGCTCTGCGAATTCAGTCAGCCGCTTAGGTGCGAGTCGCTTACCTATTAGGCGCCCATGCATATCGGGGGCAGCGACTATTACGGTATCGAAATCCTTGTTGAGTAAGTCTTGCATCGACAGCACATTTCTCATCGGGTCAGCCACCCTCCGTCTACTGCAAGTTGGGTCCCGGTTATGTATGACGCCGCGTCTGAAAGCAGAAAGGAAGCTGCTTTCGCGATGTCCTCGGGCTCACCAACGCGCGGCACCAAGAGCCGCTGGCTCATGAAGGCCATGGCTTCAGGGCCGGTGATGTCGCCACCGGTGAACCGGGTATTAATCGGACCTGGCGCAATCGCATTGACCCGAATACCTTTGGAAGCAAGTTCGACCGCCAAAGCTTTGGTGAGCATTTTGACTCCACCTTTAGAGGCGTTGTAGTGCACCTGACAATTGCCGCTGGACGAAACCACTACCTCTGCCTCCACGGTCGTCATGTTCACCATCGCACCCCCATTGGCCATCACTCGGGAGGCCGCCTGCGCGACAATGAAAGGACCTTTCATATTGACATCGACGACGAAATCCCACTCTTCGTCGGTCACCTTGTCAAGGCCGGACATAGTGACCACACCAGCGTTGTTAACGATCAAGTCGAGCCGACCGTATTTGGCCATGACGTCACTGACCGCGGTTTCAACAGCTAGGCGATCTCGCACATCGGCTACGAAAGCTGCTGCCAAGCCGCCGTCATCGGTAATGATCTTCGCGGTGGCCTCCGCAAGTTCCATCTTGATATCGACGCAGGCAACACTGGCGCCGTCAGCGGATAGTTGCTTGGAAATCGCTCGTCCGATCCCGGATCCGGCTCCTGTAACAAATGCAACCTTGCCGTGATGGTCGATGATCATGCGGTTCTCCTTTTTGTCGATTCGGCAATAAGCCATTTGAAAATCGGGTCAACTCCTGCGTGCATTTCGGGATGCCATTGAACCGCAAGTACTCGCTGTTCAGCTGATTCGACTGCTTCAACGGTGCCGTCTGGAGCCCACGCCACAATTCTTAACCCACGGCCAGGCTCAGCAATTGCCTGATGGTGGTAACTGTTGACCGCCGCATTACCATCGCTATCAACATCGGTACCAAGTGCCGCCCTCAGCATCGACTCCGTAGCAACCTCGACGCTGTGCCGACGCATTGAACGGTGCTCATCAGTTTCAGCATGTGAAAAGCCATCTACCTCAGCAAGATGCTGGATCAAGGTGCCGCCGCGCGCGACATTCACCACTTGGCAGCCTCGACAGATCGCCAGGATCGGAACCCCGCACTCGATAGCCGCCGCAACTAGTTGAAATTCAAACTCGTCGCGGGCTTGATCATGATGCGTTGACTGTGGGACGGGCTCCATGCCGTACCGGATTGGATCGACATCCTCGCCACCACTCAGCAGTAGCCCATCAAGTCGAGTGACGATCACGGTTGGATCAACTGATCGCGGAAGCATTACTGGTACGCCACCCGCCGCACTCACCGCTTCGCAGTAATCGGCGAAAACCCCCCACAGGTGCGCGCCGTCAATCCCCTTTGGCACCGCACCGAGCCCACTTGCTTCGATAACCCGAGTGGTAATGCCAATGAGTGGCTCGTTCATTGGCTATCGGCCTCGCTGATTATCGCGTGCAGATTACGCAGAGTCTCGTCCATATGAGCACGGGCGGCTAAGGCCGCTGCATCTGGGTCACCGGATGCGATCGCCTCATAAATCTCGTTGTGTTGTTGACGCGTTACTTCGACCCGCTGTTCATATGGGAGGTTGTCGGTCGGCATGAACAATTCAGATCGAGCACGTCGCGACGCTTCGGTTAGCCGTTTGTTATTGGAGGCGGCAGATACTGCTGAATGAAATTGGCCATCGGCCTCACGAAATGCACTGTAGGAAAACACCTCGTTCAAGGGCGCCGCCGCCGGTAGTGCCTCAATCGCAGTTCGCATTGCCTGCAAATCAGAGTCCGAACGTCGCAATGCGGCTAGTGCGCAAATGCGCTGTTCGATGGCCGATCGAAAATCAATGAGATCCTCCAAGTCAGGGAGATTGGCGCGCAGTAAATCACGCCATACTGAAACTGGAGTACTCGGTTCACCGACGAAACTGCCGCCACGCGCGCCCCGGCGAGTCATTAGGTAGCCCTCGGCTTCAAGATGGGAGATACCTTGGCGCACCGCCTGGCGGCCAACGCCCAATTCACTAGCCAACTGACGTTGCGCCGGTAAGCGGTAACCAACTCCCCATTCACCGCAGGCAATGCGTTCCCTCAGAAAGGCCGCAACCTCCTGGCCCGTCCGCACCGACTGCAGCTGTCTAATGTCCATTGGTACGCACTATGAACCATTAGGCTCACGGTGTCAATCCCAATAGTGCCGGCTTTCTGCAGGTTGGCGAAACAAGATCAACCACCCGCCCTAGAGTAGATGCGTGAGGTACCGGTGCTAACCCCTTTCATGCTGCCCCTCCTAGGCCTCATTGTCACGTTCGGTCTCGGTTGGTTGGGCGCCATGCGGATGGCCAAGCTCGAGACAGCGCGCGGAATGATAGACAAGCGTGAGGGCTCGCTCGTCGCCGACGGCGCGCAAGGCGTTCTGGGCTTCATCGGGGGCGCCTCGGCATTTCTCATCGGCGTACTCATGCTCGCCTCGGTCGGTCATTTCAACGCAACGTCCGAGGTCGCTAATGAGGAGGCGATCGCGTACTCAGCAGCGTTTCAGAACTCAGTGGCGCTGCCGGATCCAGCGCGCCAGATCGTTCAGCGCGACCTGGTGTGCTTGATGCGCTCGGTTTCAACCGACTCGTGGCATGCCGCGACTACGGGTGACCTGACCGGTGATCGCAACTCGAACGCCTGGCGCGCGAAGACGGTGTCGGATTTGGGCACGTTCGCGGTGGCGTCGGGTGGGTCGAGCGATGCGCTCGATGCCGTGGCGTCGGAAGTGCGGGACGCCGCTAAGCTCGGCCAGAAGCGGCTACTGAGTGGCGAGTCGACTCTTCCGCTGGCGCTGTGGGCGCTGCTCTACTTGAGCCTGCTCGTCCTCACATTCCTCATGACGCTCATGATGCGTTCGTATCCGCTCCTGCTCGCCCTATGTATCGGGGCGACGTTCACCGTGAGTGCAGGCATGATCTGTGTTCTCGTTGCGTTCGCTGAGCCCTTCGACACCGACACCGGTGTCTACATCAGCCCGCAGGCCCTAGAGGCCGTGCTGATCAGCTCGCAGGAGTCACAGCCGGGCGCAGCGTGGGATCCGTGTGAGCGTTTGAGCCCGTAGCCACGACGACGCCTTGCTCTTAGTTTTCTGCGCGGCGCATGATAGCCGCGAGTATCTCCGGATCGTGCTCATTCAGCCCAGGAACCGAACTTGATGGGCGTACCCACCCGCTGATATCAAATGGTGGATCGAGGAGTTCAACCGGACCATGCTCGGTCTGCACCTCGTGAAAGTGGCCGCGCACCCGCAATTGCTCATGCTGCCAAACCCCCGCAAGGTCATTGACGCGCGCTACGGCGATGCGGCCGGCGGATAGGCGATCCATCGCCTCGTGGGCAGAAATCGATGCCAACTGGTCGGAAATCAAAACTTCAAGTTCGACGACATTTGCCAGGCGATCGCTATTGGTTAAAAATCGCTGGTCGATACCGAGGCTGGAGTTTTTCAATAATGCGGACGCCAATGACTGCCATTCGCCATCACTTTGTACCGCGATTAATATCGTCCGCCCATCACTTAGCTGAAAGGTTCCGTAGGGGGCTATGGCATGGTGCCTGCGCCCAGTGCGTGGAGCCTGACCCGTGCCATAGGTCGCCGCATATAGCGGCGCCGAGAGCCACTCAGCTAGCGCCTCCAGCATTGATACATGGATCGATGCACCCTCACCGGTGCGATCACGGCGCACGAGCGCGGCCAGGACGCTGGTCAGCGCGTACATGCCGGCGGAGATATCAGCAACTGAGAAACCAACCTTGCTCATTGCTTCGTCGCCCGTCACCGAGAAGGCACCGGCCTCAGCTTGAATCGCTAAGTCATAGGCCTTGTCGTCACTTCGTGGTCCATCAGGACCGTAACCGGAAATCGCACACACAATCAGTTTCGGGTACTCAGCGCGCAAGGTGTCGGCATCAATCCCTCGGCCAATAGCCGCGGCCGGCGACATATTGTGAATGAACACATCGGCGCCTGCTATCAATTTCTTTAGTAGGCGTTCGTCATCTGGGTTGCGCAGATCTATCGCCACCGACTGTTTTCCGACATTCGCCCAGACGAAGAAGGCCGAGTTACCTTTGACTAAGGAGTCATAGTGTCGCGCGAAATCACCCTCCGGGCGCTCAATCTTGATGACAGTCGCACCAAGATCGGCAAGTTGCCGGGTCGCAAATGGGGCAGAAATTGCCTGCTCGACTGAAACGACCACAATGCCCGCCAGCGGCGCCGAATCTTTACTCACTTTTTAACTCCGCAAACTCCAAGCCGGCGATATCTCGGATGAACCATTCAACCAAGTTATTGCAATTCTTACGGAGTTCGGCGTTGGCATCGCTGACATTGCCGAGGACTTCGGCCGCCGATGTATGACTCGGGATGTGATCGGGGCCGATTGCCGCCCAACCACTAACCAAACCAAGGTCGGCCTCCGGATGAAATTGGGTGCCCACCGCGCGGCCCGAGCGAAATAATTGAACTGCACTCGGGGTGCTCGCCAATAGCTCAACTGAATCGGGGATGACCATGCGATCCTCATGCCAGGTGAACCAAGGCCCCGCCGGAATGGGCAAGCCCTGCTCACCGGGGTCCAAAAAGATGAGCCCAATCTCGGACTCACCAGGCGGCGCCGGTTCAACATGACCACCGAGTGCTTCAGCAAGAAGTTGCCCGCCAAAGCACACTCCAAGATAGGGAACGTCGTCGGCAAGAAGTTGCTCAATGTACATGATTTCTGGCTCCACCCAAGCACGTGCGGATACCTCATAAGCATTTGCGAAGGAGCCGAAGGCGATAACAGCGTCGTAGGCCGAAGGGTCAGGAAAATCAACATTGGGCGCATCAGGGTCCGCTAGCACGATGTGCTGGTGCATCTTAATTCCGTCAAGTGCCAATAATTCACCGATCAAGCCGGGTGCCGCCTCTGGTTCATGACTGATTAGCAGCACTCGCGCCATCTAGATAACCCCCCGATAGCGTTTGATTTCCCACTCACTTACCCGATCTAGCGGGCCCTGCCCGTGCTCCGCGAACTCGGCAGCCTCACGGCGTTGCATAAAGATAAAGTTATCAACAAACACGTCTCCATAGGTGCTGCGGGTGAAGTCACTATCGAAATTGTCTATCGCACCAGCAAGATCCGTTGGCAGCCGCTGCCATCTTTCATCTGCATGCGGGTCGCCAATAACTTGGTCCATCAAGACATAATCATTTTCCAACCCTTCCAGGCCGGCCGCCAGACACCCGGCTAACACTAGGTACGGGTTAGCATCCGCCGCCGCCCAGCGGGATTCAAGACGGTTTGCCGCACCCGCTCCAGTGATTGACCGAACACCAACCAGCCGGTGATCAAGGCCCCATGTCACCTGGGTCGGCGAGAAGGAGTAGTCCTGCAAGCGCTTGTAACCGCTGACGGTCGGGGTCATCACCAACTGCAATTCCATATGGTGTTTCAACAGCCCGGTTAGGTATTTGCGCATCAAGGAGTTGCCAATAATCGAATCCTCATCAGCTAGCGAAAACGCATTGACACCATCACGCTCAAGTGACTGATGTATGTGCATGCCGTTACCGGCTTCTTGGAGAAACGGCTTAGCCATAAAGGTGGTGTTGATTCCATGTTTCTTGGCAACCGTACGCACTATGTATTTGAAGTAGACCGTGGCATCCGCCATCTCGAGCAGGGGGCCGTACCGCAGATTAATCTCGGTCTGGCCCGGGCCATATTCCACGTTCCAGGCCTCAACTTCAATACCGGTCTTGCGAAGGGACTCGCAAATATCAAACATGAAGTAATTCATCTCAGCGCCACGTGCTATCGAATAGCAGTTTATGTCGTCATACAACGGCTCCCACTTATCGTTGAAAAAGTGGCATTCAAGTTCGGTCGCACCATTTACCGAGAACCCAGCCTCTGCAAACTTCGCCAACTGCTTCTTGAGCATGTTGCGAGCATCCATCTGGATTGGCTCATTAGAACCCGGGTGCACGGTGTCGCACATAACGATGGCGACGCCCTCGGCCCAGCCGGCCACTCGAAAACTCGACAGATCGGGCATGGCATGCATATCGGGAAAGCCATCCTCCTCATTGACCCAAGGAGTGGCGAAGATGAAGCAAGTTGGATCCCAGCTGTAAACAACATTGGCGATCGCGTACCCCGAGCCCCGAAGGAACTGACGAACCGGGATTCGCTTTCCGCGCGGGATGCCCCAGGTGTCAACGATCACGCACTCCACCGTGTGAATCCGATGCTCCTCGCAGAGCGCGGCAACACGGTCTCGCTCAGCCGCCTCCCAGCCGGACATCAGGCCTCCATTCCAGGTGCCAATTGCACTTGATTGATCATTAATACCGGGCTAAATGTAGTGTTCCACTTGGCCGGCACCGGCCATTCCGTGGTTATTCCATCGTATTTGCTGAATAGGGAGTCAAATGCGAGCCGCAATCTTGACCGCACCGGGTACACCGCTGGCCATCCGGGAGATCCCCACCCCGACTCCAGGCACCGGGGAGGTCGTTGTTGACGTACTGGCCTGCGGGGTCTGCCATTCGGATCTGCACGCGGCCGCCGGCGACTACCCGACCGCCCTGCCTATTACCTTGGGCCATGAGGTTGCAGCCATGCATCCAGAGCTTGGCCCGGTCTTGGTTTATGCCTGCTGGGGTTGTCGCAAACCAGATTGTTGGGCCTGCTCCTCGAACCAGGAAATGATTTGCCCAAATGCAACTGAGGCTGGCCTTTTCCGCGATGGCGGCTACGCCGAAAAAATGCTGGTGCCCGATGAGTCTTACCTCATCCCCATCGGCGACCTTGACCCGGCGCGCACCGCGCCACTGGCTTGCGGTGGCCTCACTGCTTACCGAGCCGTCGATCACACCCTTGCCACCTTGGCAGCCGTCCCACATCCGCGAGCCTTGGTAATCGGAGCAGGCGGCTTGGGCCAATTCGGCCTGCAATTCGCCAAGATTCGCTCGGATGCCGAGGTTGTTGTTGTTGATGCCTCACCAGAGAAGCGTGCCCTCGCACTGACACTAGGCGCTGATGCCGCCGTCGCACCCGGCGAAGTCGAGGGCACCTTTAATGCGGTGATCGACTTTGTCGGAGCAGAGCAAACCTTGCAGACCGCACGTGACCACGTGGCGCGCCAAGGAATCGCTGTCGTGGTCGGGCTCTACGGTGGCGCGGTCCCATTCGGGTTCGGCTTGGTGCCGCATGAGGCAAGGTTCATGTCTTCTATTTGGGGCACCAGAGATCAACTTGCAGACTTGATTGCGTTAGCACAGCAGCATGACCTGCACTCCGAGATCGAGGTCGTCGCCCTCGAGGATGCCCAAGTGGCCCATGACCGCCTGCACCGAGGAGAGGTTTCGGGCCGGTTTGTTATCGTCCCTGGTGCACCTACGTGACGATCGAGGCTCTGCTCGACATCACTGACCCGGAGATTTACCAATCCGGAATACCCCATGAGACTTTTACTCGGTTAAGGCAGCAGTCTCCTATTGCCCGACTCGAATACGACGGTAAGCCCTACTGGGCGGTCACCCGCTACCGGGATCTGCTAACCGTCACTCGCGATGCATTCACCTACTCAAGTGCCAAGGATTTCGTCAATCTTTGGGATCTGACCGACGAGGCCAAAGACGTCCGCCGATCGATAATTGAAACAGATCCACCGGAGCATGTGCGCCTTAGAAGGCTCGGAATGCCTGCCTTCACCGGTCGAAGGGTGCGTTCTTACGAGGATGCAACCAGGGCAATCACGGTTGAAATCCTCAATCAGGCATTACAGCAAGGCGATATTGACGTTGTCCACTCCATCTCAGCGCCGCTACCAATTCGCGTCATTGTTGATATTCTCGGAGTGCCCGAGGCCGACACCGACTTCATGGTGCAGTTGAGCGATGAACTCGTTGATGGTGTTGATCTCCCAGCATCTGCATATGGCAATGTGACACCGCTTGAGTTACTGCCCTTCAACTCCCCCGCATCGCACGCCCTCTTTGAATATGCCAAAAACATCGGGGATCAGCGCCGCTCCGACCCACACGATGACCTCGTCTCCACTCTCGTTCACTCGAAGGTGGACGGTGATCAACTCTCCGAGAACGAATTCGCGAACATGTTCCAGGTTCTGGTTTTCGCCGGTAATGAAACCACCCGTACCGCTATCAGCAACGGCATCCAGCAGTTCATGCAGCACCCGGACCAACTGGAGCTGCTGTACCAAAGACCAGAGCTGGTCGAAAATGCGGTCGAAGAGATCATTCGCTATGCCACGCCGGTGATCCACATGCGGCGCACCGCCACCCGCGACACAACACTTGCCGGCGTGCCGATCGCAGGTGGTGACAAAGTCGTGATCTGGTACGCGTCGGCTAACTTCGATGAAACGGTATTTGATAACCCACTGACCTTCGACATATCGCGTCCGGTGCGACCCAAGCAGGTCGCTTTTGGCGCCCAAGGCCCCCACCACTGCTTGGGGGCCCCGCTCGCTCGCCTTGAGATAAGGGTGCTCCTGGAAGAACTGATCCGGCTGCGGGTTAGATTCACCGCCAACGGCGAGGCGGTGCGGACCCGCTCCAATTTCGTCAACGGAATCCTGAAGTTGCCCGCCCTTATTTCAACTTGAAACGCTGCAGTTTGCCAGTCGCTGTCTTCGGGAGCTCGTCAACGAACTCGATCTCCCGCGGGTATTTATAAGGTGAGATACAGGTCTTCACGAAACCTTGTAACTCATGCACGAGCCCGTCGGACGCAGTCGCGTTAGGGGTAAGGACCACGAACGCTTTTACGATCATCCCCCGTGCCTCATCAGGCTTACCGACTACCGCAACCTCCTGAATGGCAACATGTCCCATGAGTGCGGACTCCACTTCAGGTGCGGCGATGTTGTAACCACTCGAGACAATGATGTCGTCGGCGCGGGCTTGGTAGAAGAAGTACCCATTTTCGTCCTTGATGTAGACGTCGCCGGTCACGTTCCAGCCAGCACGCACATAGTCGCGCTGCCGATCGTCATTTAGGTATCGACAGCCGGTTGGCCCTTTGACCACAAGGCGCCCGGGCTGCCCCGTTGGCATTGAGTTGAAATCGTCATCAACCACTTCCGCGAGATACCCTGGCACCGCCTTACCTGTAGACCCCGGCACGATCTGTGACCCGGTGGCAGAGATGAACACGTGCAGCATCTCGGTGGCACCGATGCCGTCAACCAACGCCAGCCCGGTGGCCGCATGCCAGGCCTGCCAAGTGGGCTCGGGCAGGGTTTCCCCGGCCGAAACGCAAACCCGAAGGCTGGATAGATCAACCTCCCCGACACTTGGCAGCATGGCCCGATACGCGGTCGGAGCGGTGAAAAGGCAGGTGACCCGATGGCGCTCAATGGCTTTCAGGAGCAGCGGCGGGGCCGCTGACTCGAGCAACACGGAGCTTGCTCCAAATCGCAGCGGGAAGATCAGCAATGCGCCCAGCCCGAAGGTGAAGGCAAACGGCGGGCTGCCCGCGAAGACATCTGCGGGCGTTGGTTGCACTATTGACGCGCAAAAAGAGTCAGCAATCGCCAGCACATCTCGATGAAAATGCATGGTTGCCTTAGGTTTTCCGGTGGTGCCGGATGTGAATGCCAGCATGCAAACATCATCAGCGGCCGTGTCAACCGGCACGTGACTATCTGCGGCACCTATCACCAACTGGTCTAGGTCATTTGCATGCGCGCTGCCATAGGTCACTGTCACACCGTGGAAATTAGACACCGCGGCCCATTCATCGACGAAACGGTGATCAACAAGGGCGAACTGCACCTGCGCAATTTCAATAATTTTCTCCAACTCCCCGGTGCGCAGCAACGGCATCGTGGTTACCGCCACGGCTCCGACTCGAATTACGGCCAGCCAGGTGACTGCCAGCCAAGGGTTATTCGGCCCTCGCAGCAACACCCGGTTACCGGGAACTACCCCCAGGTCCACGAGCACATTCGCGGTCCTTTGCACGCGGTTAACGAGTTGGTCGTAGGTCCAAGACTGCTCCTCATCAAGGAGCGCGCAGCCCTGTCCGCCAAATCTGGCTATCGAACCGTCCAGCATCTCAGCCGCGCAATTAAGTCGATCGGGATAGCGCTCGGTCAACCAGGCTTCGTTGAACTCGGGCCACTGATCAGCCGGGGGGAGGTTGTCTCGAGTAAATGAGTCAAGATGCGCAGACGGGGTCAGGCTCACGATGGTTTCATCTCCCTAAGATCGCAATGAGAAAGGGGCGGGCTCATCATGCGCCCGCCCCTTTCCTTTTCGCAAGTGGTTAGCTCACGAAGTTATGCACCGCGTCGTAGTTCTCACTCTTCTTGCGTGTTGCACCCACAATTAGGCCCACCACAAAGAGCACGAAGGGCGACAGGACCAGAATCCAGCCGGTCGTGTTCATCTCCCACGGGCCACCTTCACCCGCCGACGTGCCGGAGAACAGGTTGAACCGGCTCATCAACATGTATTCGCCGATCGCCAACCCGATGATTGCCAAGATTGGCGCAATCAGGGTGTTCCAGGGCCGGGTGTCTTCCTTGGTGCGCCGGAAGTAAACGATCACCGAGATACTCACCAAGATTTCAGTGAGCACGATCGCGAGCACCGCGACCGCCCCGAACCAGAAGAACATGTGCACGATCGGATCCAGGTTGAAAATAATGAAGATGATCGTGATTGCCACCGCGAAGAGGCTAACCACGATTGTGGCCACCCAGGGTGCCTGCGCCTTATTCGTGCGGTCAAGTGCCTTCGGTAGCACACCCGCTCGACCCATCGCGAAGAAGTAGCGTGCCGCCGAGTTCTGCATGGCAAGACCGCCGGCAAATAGCGAGGTCAGGATGATCCAGCCGAATAATTCGGTCATCCAGGCGCCCACATACGTCGTCGATGCGTTAAAGAGGACCGCGGATGGATCTGACAATGGCACACCCTCAATCGCGGTAATCTCAAATACCTTGTTCGCAATGTCGGTAGC
>WLHM01000100.1 GCA_009702725.1 Actinomycetota bacterium
AAGTCGGCTGTTGCAAATGGACTCGCGACGGTTTTTGGCGCACTGTTTGCTACTTTCCTTCTCGCACAGCTAGCTCCGGCGGCGGCGTTCGTGTTAAACACTGTCTTAACCATTCCCTACATCTTGTTCATATTGATTAAACGTCCGCAGGATCCCATTGAGTCTCCGACCAATGTTCACCGAACTTGGCGAACATTGTTTATAACGCTGAAGACGAACCGTCGAGTTCTTCGTGCCAGCATTCTGTGGGTAGGTGCGTTGACGCTGATTGGCCCTCTCAACTCCATGGTCGTGCCACTTACACATGATCTAGGAATCACGCTTACATCAAATGCTGGGCACCTCTTGGCCGTACTTGCTGCCGGGCAGATGCTCTCGCCACTAAGCGTTAGGTGGCTGAGCCGAAGATTCAGTGCGTTGTATGGAGGAGCCTTCGCGATTGCGATTGCTGGATCGATGCTCGCGTTCATCGGGATAATCCTGTGGCTAGTTAAGCCTGAGTGGCTAATGTTCGCTGGGATAGTTATCGCAGCATTGGTATTTGGAAGTATGAGAATCGCTAGCAGGAGTCTCGTCTTGAATGAAGTGTCCACATCGAATAGAGCGAATGAAACAACGCAGGGAGATATCACCGCCTTTTCATTTCTAGGTACTTTCGCGGCCCCTATCGGCCCACTAATTTGGGGAATTTTTATCGATGGATTTGACGCATCCTCGACCCTAGTTTTGCTTGGAGTGCTAACTTTAGTATTCGTGAGTGTGCATGTGTCATTCGATCGCCGCGCTCACGTTGACGGTGCGCCTCTAATTACCCGTCCTTAGATTGCCTAGCACGCCGAGTCGACTTAACCCTGTCAGGGCTGACGGCGCTACTGCTTTCTCAGTCGAGTTGTCCGAGTGCCCGCAACCTAGCTCGGCCGCGCGCGGAGGTGCGCGGATCATCCGAAGCTGCGTCAGCCTTGGCGGCGTCCGCGTCAATCTCTGATTCAAACTCCGCCGACTCAGCCAAAATGGTCACGCCGCTCTCGGTCACCGAGAGGTAGCCCCCATCAACGGCAATGCGCAGGTCATCCTCACCCTCGCGCTCCACCCGAACCATTGCATCGTCAACTAGTTGGGCCACAACGGGGATATGCCGAGGCAGGATCCCGATCTCGCCAGAGGTCGTGCGCGTAAATAGGAAGGTCGCCTTGCCAGACCAGATCTTGCGTTCGACAGCGACTATCGTTACATCCAATTCGGCCATCTCAGAGCACCTTTCGACTCAGCCAAGACCGCATCACAAAGTAACGCCGTAACTCAAGGCTTTCTTCGCCAAATCGTCAAGGCCCCCGATTAGGAAGAACGCCTGCTCCGGAACATGGTCGAAATCGCCCTTGCAGAGCCTGCCGAACGCCTCGATATTTTCCTTCAACGGCACCGTGGAGCCTGGCTGGCCGGTGAATTGCTCAGCGGCCATCATGTTCTGGCTAAGGAAGCGCTCAATGCGGCGGGCCCTGTTGACCAGCTGCTTGTCTTCCTCAGACAACTCATCGATACCGAGAATCGCAATGATGTCTTGGAGATCCTTGTAACGCTGCAGGATCCGGATGACTTCCTGAGCGACCCGATAATGCTCCTCACCCAAGATTGCCGGGTCGAGAATCGTTGAACTGGAAGCCAACGGATCAACCGCGGGGAAAATGCCCTTGGAGAACACCTTGCGAGAAAGCTCGGTGGTCGCATCGAGGTGCGCGAAGGTCGTGGCCGGGGCTGGGTCGGTGTAGTCATCGGCCGGCACGTATACCGCCTGCATCGAGGTAATGGATCGACCGCGGACCGAGGTGATTCGCTCCTGCAACTGGCCCATCTCATCAGCCAGTGTCGGCTGGTAGCCCACCGCGGATGGCATCCGGCCGAGCAGAGTGGATACCTCAGAGCCCGCCTGGGTGAACCTGAAGATGTTGTCGATGAAGAGCAACACATCCTGCTTTTGCACGTCGCGGAAGTACTCGGCCATGGTCAGGGCCGAGAGGGCAACGCGCATGCGGGTGCCCGGGGGCTCATCCATCTGACCAAAGACCAAGGCCGTGTCTTTGAGGACATTTGCATCGCGCAACTCCACCCAAAGGTCATTGCCCTCACGGGTGCGCTCCCCTACCCCGGCGAACACCGAGGTGCCACCGAAGTTACGGGCAATGCGGTTGATCATCTCTTGGATGAGCACCGTCTTGCCCACACCGGCGCCACCGAATAGCGCGATCTTGCCGCCTCGAACATACGGCGTGAGCAGATCCACGACCTTAAGTCCGGTCTCTAGCATCTCTGTACGTGGCTCGAGCTCATCGAAGGAGGGCGGTGGGCGATGGATTGGCCATCTTTCGAAGTCAGCTCCGTAGCCGGGCTCGTCTAGGCACTGTCCGAGCGTGTTCCACACGTATCCCTTAACACCGTCGCCTACCGGCACCGTGAGCGGACTCCCAGTGTCGATCACCTCAGCACCACGCACCAGACCGTCAGTAGGCTGCATTGAGATGGTTCGCACGAGGCTGTCACCGAGGTGCTGTGCTACCTCAAGGGTGACCGTCTTGGCCATTGGGCCGTACGTGATCTCGACGCGCAGCGCGTTGAACAACTCTGGCACCGAGCCGCGAGGGAACTCTACGTCAACCACGGGACCGGTGATGCGTACCACGCGTCCAGCTGTGTCAAGGGTGCTACTGAAATTACCATCAGTCTCTTGGGTGGCGGTCATGGTCCTCTTCACTTCCTTCGTGATTTACTTGACGGCATCAGCGAGGGCATTCGCCCCACCGACGATTTCGCTTATTTCCTGGGTAATCTGGGCCTGACGTTCGCGGTTCGACATCAAAGTGAGTTCCTTGATTAGGTCATCCGCATTATCAGTGGCCGCCTTCATCGCGCGGCGGCGAGACGCCGATTCTGAGGCAGCCGACTCAAGTAGTGCTGAGAATATACGAGTGGCAACATATCGAGGCACCAGCGACTCAAAGAGTGCATCGGCATTGGGCTCGAAAGAAAACAGGGTCTGTGGTCCAGAGTCTTCCTCGGCGTACTGCACCTCAATCGGCGCGATCCTCCTAGCCTCCGAAGTCTGGGAGAGCATCGAGCGAAACTCCGTATACACGATATGCAGTTCATCGACGCCTAAAATTCCATCTTCACCGGGGTCATCGCCATCGTCATCCGCACCGGCAAGGAAGGCCGTAACCAGAAAGTCCGCGACCTCCTTGGCGTGTTCGTAGTTAGGTCGCTCGGAGATACCCACCCATGAGTTGGTGATAGCCCAATTGCGGAATTTGAAGTATGTCAGCGCCTTGCGCCCAATTACGTAAAGGACCGGGGTCTTGCCCTCAAGGCGAAGCATCGCGATCAACTCTTCGGCAAGACGCAGGACATTCGCGTTGTATCCGCCACAAAGGCCCCGGTCAGAGGTGACCACCAGCACCCCGGCGCGCTTGGGGTTCTCACGTGGCACCAGCACCGGGTGGTCGAGTGCCGAACCCGACGCAAGATCGGACAACATGTTCGTGATCTCGTTTGAGTACGGACGTGCTGCCTGAACGCGCGCCTGTGCCTTCGCGATCCGAGAAGTCGCGATAAGTTCTTGGGCTTTGGTGATCTTCTTGATCGACTCCGCAGAGCGGATACGACCGCGAAGTTCGCGTAGTGTCGCTGCCATTACTTCTTCTTCGGGGCCGGCTTGTTCACCTGGACGGACTCCTTTTGTACTTCGTCTTCAGCCAACGCCTCTACGTGTTCGTCGGGAATGACCGAACTACCGTCTGTGGTGGCGAATCCCTTTTTGAAGTCGGCAACCGCGGCTACCAATTGCTGCTCGGTCTCCTCGTTGAGCTTCAGGGTATTTTTGATGTCGTCGAAGATGCCTGGACGCGAGGCTTGCAGGTGCTCGATGAACTCCGACTCGAAGCGGGTGACGTCTGCCACCGGCACCGAATCGAGGTGACCTCTGGTGCCTAGCCAGATCGCAACCACTTGGTTCTGGACTGACATGGGGCTGAATTGATGCTGCTTTAGGAGTTCGACCAGGCGGGCGCCGCGCTCCAGTTGCGCCTTTGAGACGGCATCAAGATCGGAGGCGAATGCTGCGAAAGCCTCCAACTCTCGGTACTGAGACAGATCCAGTCGCAGCGAACCGGCTACTTCCTTCATTGCCTTAATTTGCGCCGCGCCGCCGACTCGGGAAACCGACACGCCGACGTTGATGGCGGGGCGGACACCCTGGTTGAAAAGATCCGTTTCCAGGAAGCACTGGCCATCGGTGATTGAAATGACGTTGGTCGGAATGTAGGCCGAGATGTCGTTGGCCTTGGTCTCGATGATTGGCAGACCCGTCATGGAACCGGCGCCAAGTTCATCAGAGAGTTTCGCGCAGCGTTCAAGTAAGCGAGAATGCAGGTAGAACACATCGCCGGGGTAAGCCTCGCGGCCCGGTGGGCGGCGCAAAAGCAACGAGATGGCCCGATAAGCCTCGGCGTGCTTGGTCAGATCGTCGAACACGATTAGTACATGCTTGCCCTCGTACATCCAGTGCTGGCCGATGGCCGAACCGGTGTACGGAGCCAGGTACTTGAAGCCGGCCGGATCAGAGGCGGGTGAGGCAACGATGGTCGTGTACTCCATCGCGCCGCCTTCTTCCAACGCCCTGCGCACACTCGCGATGGTGGTGCCTTTTTGACCGATAGCTACATAAACGCAGCGCACCTGCTTCGCTGGATCGCCGGTTTCCCAGTTCGCGCGCTGATTGAGAATCGTGTCGACGCATACCGCAGTCTTGCCTGTTTTACGGTCGCCGATGATCAACTGCCGCTGACCGCGGCCGATGGGGGTCATGGCGTCGATGGCCTTGATGCCTGTCTGCAACGGCTCAGCAACACTTTGCCGCTGAACAACAGACGGTGCCTGCAACTCGAGGGGGCGGCGGGTTTCGGCGATGATTTCACCGCGGCCGTCGATGGGCACACCCAGCGGGTTAACAACGCGTCCCATGAAACCATCGCCCACCGGGACCGAGAGCACCTCTTTGGTGCCCTTGACCGATTGGCCCTCTTCAATGCCCGCGAAGTCCCCGAGGATCACCACGCCGATGCGGTGCTCATCAAGGTTGAGCGCCATACCCATGACGCCGCCGGAGAATTCAAGCAACTCCTGGGCCATGACCGATGGCAGACCTTCGACGTGGGCGATACCGTCGCCGGCGTCGATGACGCTGCCGACCTCTTCGCGACCCGTGCCGACCTCAAGACTTGAGACGTAGTTCTCGATGGCGCCCTGAATGTCCTGAGCGGAGATTATCAACTCTGGCATGTTCTTCGTCTTCCTCTTCGTCTTAGTGGTTGGCTGGTTAAGTTAGTGGTTGGCTTGTCAAGATTTGTTTGTTAAGGGCAGCTAACTAGGCAGTTTCAGCGCGGCTACAGCGAGCCGGG
>WLHM01000101.1 GCA_009702725.1 Actinomycetota bacterium
CTCAGCAGCCGGCATGCGCGCGGGCAGCGCTGTAGCCAGCGTTTGCCGATCTGCTTACCGATCGCGTAATCGACTTCGACTCCGCGCTCGGTAAGCAGATCGGCCAGCTCGCGTAATGTGCCCTGGGCTTGCGCTACGGCCAACCCGTAACCGGGGACCAAGATCACCTTATTGGCAAAGCCCAGCATGATCGCGACGTCATTTGGCCCACCAGAGCGCACGGGACGATCGCCACCGGTTGAGGTATTGCCAGCGGTGGTTCCGTTGAAGGCCCCAAAGAGGGTCGAGGTGATCGGGCGGCCCATGGCCTTGGCCATTTCCTTGGTCAGGAGAGTGCCCGAGGCACCCACCAAGGTACCGGCGATGATCAACAGGACGTTATTGAGCACATACCCGGATGCCGCGACCGACAAACCGGTGAATGCGTTCAGCAGTGAGATCACGATTGGCACATCGGCGCCGCCAACTGGCAGCACGAAGAGCATGCCGAAGATCAGCGAAAGCACGAGCAGGGCAACCAGCAACCAGACCTGGGGGCTGATGACCAACCACACCGCACCGATAACCGTCAAGGCGGCCACAAGCATCGTGACCCACTTCCCGGCAGGAATAATCACCGGGCGTGAGGTCATCAGTTCTTGTAACTTCAAGAAGGTGATGATCGATCCACTGAATGAGACCGAACCAATGACAACCGTGAAAACGGTCGCGGCCAGCGAAATCTTGTTCTCGCCGCCAACTTCGAGATACTCAATAACAGCAACAAGAGCCGCCGCGCCGCCACCGACACCATTGAATAGCGCTACTAGTTGCGGCATCTGAGTCATCTGCACCCGGCGGGCTGAGATCCAGCCGATTGCACTACCGATGAGCACCGCAGCGAGGATCAACAAGATGTTCGACAGGGGGATACCGCTCACGAAAAGCACGGCGGTGGCAAGAACGGCACCCGCGGCACCGAGCAGATTGCCGTTGCGGGCACTCTTTGGTGAAGACAACCCCTTGAGCGCAAAAATGAATAGGACTGCTGCGAGCAGGTTCGCCAACTGCACCCAAGTCGGTGTCATGCGGCACCACCATCATCGGAACGGGCAACTGGTTTCTTGGGCTTGAACATCTCCAGCATGCGGTCGGTGACAACGAAACCGCCGACGAGGTTGATTGCACCGAGCAGGATGGCAATCACACCCAGCGTGATCTCAAGGGGGTTGGTTGCAGAACCGGTGACGGTAATTGCGCCGATCAACACGATGCCGTGGATGGCGTTCGCGCCCGACATCAACGGGGTGTGAAGCACCGTTGAGACTTTGGAGACAACTTCAAACCCGACGAAAATACTCAGGATGAAGATGGTGAGGAGTGCAACGCCATCCATGCTTATGAACCTCCACCGAGCGCATCTAGCGCCATTTGATTGCGGACGACTCCGTCAATGACGACGGCGCATCCGGCTAAAACTTCATCTTCTGGGTCAACAAAAACTGCGCCCTCATTTACCGTCAGAGTGAGCAGCGCCATGATGTTCATCGAGTAAAGCTGCGAAGCATGCACCGGCATTTCGCTGGCCACATCCTTGGCACCCCAAACTAAGACCTCACCGAACTTGATTTCCTCGCCCGGCATCGAGCCCTCGACATTTCCGCCGGTCTCACTCGCTAGGTCAACTACTACCGAACCTGGCTTCATGCCTTCGACCATCGCTCGGGTGACTAGTAACGGTGCCTGACGGCCCGGCACCGCCGCTGTTGTTATCAGCACATCAGCCGCAGCGACAAACGGAGCAAGCAGCTCGCGCTGACGATCGGCGCGATCGTCGGTCATTTCACGGGCGTAACCGCCGGAGCCTTCAAGGGCTTCAAGATCTAATGTAACGAAAGTTGCGCCCATCGATTTAACTTCATCGGCACTTGCCGGGCGCACGTCATAGGCAGAAACTTTTGCCCCGAGGCGCTTTGCGGTGGCGATGGCCTGCAGGCCAGCGACGCCAGCGCCCAAAACCAAAACCTTCGCGGGTTGAATCGTGCCGGCCGCCGTCATGAACAGTGGAAAGAATGAGGGCAGCCGGTCTGCTCCCACAAGGGCGGCACGGTATCCGGTGACAAGGGCCTGGGAGCTCAGTGCGTCCATTGACTGTGCCCGCGAGATGCGCGGCAACACATCGAATGAAAGTCCGGTCGCACCAGCATCGCGCAAACCACGAATTGTCTCGATATCACCAACGGGTGAAAGGAATGAAACGGTGACGGTGCCTTTGCGCAGTCTTGATGCCCGCTGGTAGTCAAGGGGGCGCACGCTTGCGATGACATCTGCGCTTTCGAAAGCTCCCGCGAGATGATCTTCATCAATTACCGTCGCACCCGCTGCTCGATAGGCATCGTCACTAGCAAAGGCATGGCGCCCCGCACCACTTTGCACATGGACTTCAAAGCCCAATGCGGTGAACTTGGGGACTACCTGCGGAACGATGGCTACCCGTTGCTCACCAGGCCTGGTCTCACTCGGTACAAGGATTCTCACGAATGACACCCTAGGGCTATCCGCACCGCAGAGCCTCTGCGGACTGCTTTATTTGAGCCCAAATGCCATGTGACACGTGACTCACTACCCAATTTCTACCGGAGTTTAGCGGAGATGGCCCTAGCTTTTACGCAGCAAAGTGTTGAGGTAACCATCAAAAATATCGGCGACTTCGCGCCCACCGGCCGTCCGGATTCGGTGGACCGGCAGGCCGGTGCCCTCCGCCTGCTGTACCGCGATGCGCTCGGGGATGACCGGTTTCATTAGAGTCACGCGTCCGTAGATCTCGGTTAACTCTTGCCTGCGGTATTCATGCTCCTCGGCGGTCGATCGCACCCGGTTTACCACAATGCCAGCCAACTTCAATTGCGGATTGACGGACTTTCGGATCTCATCGACTTCGGCAATCGCCCGCGCAACACCTTGTGAGCCGAAGAAAGTCGGGGTGGTGACAATTAGTGCAAAATCCGAGGCGGCTAAGGCCTCGCGGGTTAACGCACCCAAAGACGGTGGACAATCAATGAGGGTCAGGTCGTAGCCCGACAGATGTGAAAGCGCTCGCGCCAACTTAGGACGCAAGGTGCCTCCGTTCCAGGAGTC
This sequence comes from Actinomycetota bacterium, assembly GCA_009702725.1. Taxonomy (GTDB): domain Bacteria; phylum Actinomycetota; class Actinomycetes; order S36-B12; family S36-B12. The sequence continues at coordinate 3,118 of WLHM01000101.1, forward strand.
GAAACGGATGACATTTGGATGACCTGGCAGCACATCTACTTCACCGGGGGCCAGCTCCCAGTCACATGCCGTCAAGGCAGCTTCGACGGTCTCTCGGGTTGGGTTTGCCAGTACCTCGGCGACCGTGGTCTTGTGGGCGTGGGTGGAAAGTAAGGAGGTGGCATTGCCTTGGGGGTCAAGATCGACGACGAGCGTCGCCAGCCCGCGCACCGTAGCGGCACTTGCCAGCCCCAGTACCACGGACGTTTTGCCTACGCCGCCCTTGAGCGCGATCACACTAATAGTTGGCATGGGAATAAGTGTGCCGTGCCGCCCGGCCGGGGACAACCCAAACCCCCTCCGCAGGTGATTACAGTGGAGCCGCCCCCCGAAAACTGCTCACAGGAGACACATGCGCCCCAAAAGTCACAGTTATTGGCCAAGAGCCCACTTCGCGGGCGCTACCACGCTAACGATCGGCCTGATGTCTATCGGCCTATTGGCCTCCGCGGTAATGGCACTCGGGTTCGCGGCCCCCGCTCAAGCTGCCACGCCGGCAATCGGTGAGTGCTACAACTACCCGATCACGGTGCGCGATGAGGTTTCATCCGCGGCCGGTGCCGTCTCCTGCACTAGCGCGCATACCGCCGAGACTTATTGGACGGGTAGCCTCAAGCCCACCTTCGGCCCACCGTCGAAAGCCACCCCCGGCGCCCGGCTCGCAGCCACCACGGCTTGCAACACCCAGACACTTAATGCGTACGTCGCGATGCCCGGTCGTACGCTGCCTAGCCGTTGGCTGTCGTTCGCAATTTTCCCAACCGACGCGCAATGGTCAGCTGGTGAACGCTGGGTGCGGTGTGATGCAGTATTCAAGACCGGATTGAAGCTAACCAATCTCACTTCCAAGGCGGCCGACTTTGTGGTCGCCACCGGTATCGATTACTCCAACTTCTGCACGCCATCACAACCTAACGGTCGCAACACTGAGAGCTACCCTTGCGCTGATCCAAAAAAGAATTGGATCATGGTTGCCGCACGCGACCTCGGTGGCCCGGGAACGAAATTCCCCGGCACCAGTAACGTCGAAAAACGCACGCGGGCCATTTGTTCGAAAATTGCTAAGCGCTACAACGGTGCTTCCAAGTTCCCGAGTTGGTGGGCGATTTGGCCTACCGATCGCGGATGGAAGGAAGGCCGCCGCGAGGCCCAGTGCCTGGTGCCGCTCGCGCAATACAACAAGGAAGTGGCCCCGGTCCTCCCAGCGGGATAAGGCGGGAAACCACCTTGCAGATCGGCATAGGCGGCGAAGACTTTGCTGGGCGCGCGCGTTTTAGTCGTGTAATCGATCTTTTTGGCCGGTTTCACGACAAAAACGTGCCCACCCACGAAATGTCCGATGGAACTGCTAATCGATGACGGTACGCCGCGGGCCAATCCCCCACACGGCGTAATTCCACATCCAGTCGGCCATAACACTCACGCGGTTTCGTCCACCCGCGAGATAAGCAACATGCAGCGCCAACCAAGCCAGCCAAGCCGGCGTCCCGTGCATCCTCATCCCGCCAGGCATCTCTACGACCGCGCGCCGGCGCCCGATGGTTGCCATTTGACCTTTGTCTTTGTAAACGAAGTCGGTAAAGGGTTGGCCAGCAAGTCGGGCGGATATCTGCTTTGCAACATGGCGTCCCATCTGCAGCGCAACCGGAGCAACCATCGGCAGTGGCCTGCCATCGACCCCATCTAAGCTCGCCGTGTCTCCAATAACCCAGAGGCCTTCGGATAATTCGAGGGTTGCTGGCACCCGCAGTCGGTTTGCACGATCGGAAACACCTAGGGCCGTCCAGGCTTCTGGGGCAGAAACTCCAGCGGCCCAAATCATCGTGCCGGCCGGCAATACTTCACCGGATTTCAAGTGGACATCAGATTCATACATGCGGTCGACTGCTGCATCGACTAAGACCACCGCGCCAATTTCTTCTAACTCAGATTTCGCATGAGCACTGGACTTCTCGGTGAATGACGGAAGTAACCTCGGCCCCGCTTCAACCAAGGTCACGTGGGCAAACTCCGCCACCCGCGGGAACTCATGCTTCATGCTGCGCTGCAATTCGGCTACCGCGCCGGTAATTTCAACCCCGGTCGGGCCACCACCTACGACAACTACTCGTAGTGCTTCCTTCGGTTTTAAGCCGACGTCAACATCCTCATAGGTAATGAGCAGTCGGCGGCGGATTTCTCGAGCCTCTTGAATTGACTTCATTTGCAGTGCGTTCTCAGCAACCCCGGGCACCCCGAAGGTGGCACCCACGCTTCCGGTGGCCAGCACCAACTCATCCCAGTTGATCAC
>WLHM01000102.1 GCA_009702725.1 Actinomycetota bacterium
GCAACAGCATCAAACTGTGCAGGATTGATTCCATGCTTGGGAGTTTCGCGATTGTTCTTGTTGATTTTGGTTGAAGACGAGGCTTCAATTTCAATTCCAATTGAGAATCTGTTCCCAATATCCTTAGGCATAACTTTTCCATTAACCTTAAGCGGTCCGCCTGTACCTAGGTGGTAGGTACCGTGACCTGCAATGATTTGGAACTTGCCGTCGCGTCCAACAACAATGTGACAAGCGCGTGCTTCTCCTCCGTATTGTCCGGGATTTCGGCACAAATCGAGGGACGGCATATTTCCGCGAGATAGTTCGCCGCATTCTGTGTGATGCCACGCGACCGAAAAAGGCTGAAATCCCTTTCCGTGCGGATCTGGCCCTGTCAACCAATCTTCATCGACATCGAATTCAATGCCAGACTTTCGAGCCGCTCGTATAAGTGATTGTGGGTTCCACGCCATGCGCTTTGCCCTCCTTTGTTTTCGTATCACCACGCAGTCAGCGGCTGTGAAGACGGCACGCTAATTGGTTACTGCTGGGGCATGGTCTGGTGCGGTGCTTCGGCGTATAAGTATGGGACGTTCTTCATTCATTCGGAACTCCTTCGATAGTGTATTAAGAAAGGAATCGGCACGGGCGGGTTGACTCAAAAACGTCACGACGTTTGAAGAGTGTTTACGTCTTGTTGGGCAATTTTATGCAGTAATGCCGTGTTGTAATTTAGTGATTAAGCCCGACAATTCCTCACGAAAATGAGTATTTATGGATTCCCGGTATCTCCACAAATCTGTTGTAACCCTGAATATTTCTGACAAGCAGGTCGCTTTGGAAAAAGAAGAGAGTTGCGCATGAAGCGAAGAAGGGTATGACCTAGTCAAGGTAGGTAGCTGTGTAATGGCTTACTGGACAAAGCGTAGGTTAACCTTTATGCTAACGGTAGGCCTATTAAGGAATACCTACGGAGGTGGTGGCGTGAGCATCGATACGTCAATGCTTCGTGCACTACCTGCGGTGTTCGGTTATGCCCAAGGGTCCCAGATTGTCGGAGAGCGACAGTTCCGCCGTCTGGTGAGCCAAGGTCAGATCGAGCGCCTCGCGCGCGGGGTCTATCGACAGGCTGGTCAGATGGGCGATGAGGAGCTGATTGAGATTACCCGCCGGGCTCCGCGGGCCACGCTGTGTCTGCGCACGGCACTATCGCGACATGACCTGACCGACGAGATCCCCGGCGAGTGGGATGTCGCGATCCCGCGCGGGGCCTGGGCTCCACTGACACAGACTCGAGTTCGCTGGCGGCACTTCGATCCGGTGACGTTCGACATTGGCCGAGAAATGATCGAACTTGAAGGCGGCATTGAGATCGGCCAGTATCGCGCAGAGCGCAGCATCGTTGATGCCTTTCGACTGCGGCACCGGGAGGGTTCAGACCTAGCGGTAGAGGCGCTGAAGCGCTGGCTGCGCTTAGGGGGGCAGCCATCGGTGTTGCTTCAGGTTGCCAAGTCGTTTCCGCATGCGTTGCCCTCACTTCGCCAAGCCTTGGAGATCTTGCTGTGAGCCCGGTAGGAGTTTTGCCACTCGGGCGATTCATGCAGGAGAGTCCAGAGGCCTCCACTGGCGGCAACGAAGGCAAGTCGTGGCTTGCTCAACGGTGGTAACTGGGAAACTACCCGTTAAACCAAGCGTAAGTAATTGGGACGATGGTGATCAATGGCATAAGAGCAACTACTAACCGAATCCAAAGTAAGCCGTCGCGTTTTCGAGTCAGGGCCCACGCGATCCAAATTCCGGGAACTGCACAGGCACTGAGAATCACCAGCCCCCACATTCCGTAGAAGAGGCTCCACTGCCAGGCGTTTGCGCTCTCTGTCCCTGAGTCGAAAACCATCACGGTCATTACTGCGGGTACGAAAGCCAGAACCGCGACTATTGCCCAAAAAATTGAGGCAATTATGGGCAGTGCGAGATTCGCGGCTTTTTTATCTTCCATCAGGGCTCCATTGGATTCTGGTTAGTTAAGGATTTCATCCTTCGTACCTGGTTTTCAGGGAAAAGGCTGGAATATAAGTTCGCTACTGCTTCTTCGTTGCCGTCGAACCACAGGGTCGGAGTTATTGCACTCATCAAGATTGATCCTTACAGAGACTTAACATGATTAGCAAGTACTGGGTGTACATGCGCCCTCCGTTTATTGGACAATAGTTTCATGAAGCGCCGTCGCCTATGGATAAATCTAGCTCTAGCCCTGGCCATTCTCCTTGCGATCGGCGCGATTGTGGGGATCGCCCTTCGCCCTCAGCAGGTGCCGCTGCCGGAGCGCACCGCGATTGTCACCTCAGCCACAGTTTCCGCGAGCGTCACCGCAAGTGGCTCCGTTGAAAGTGCCGGAGACATCGATTTGAGCTTCACGACACCTGGTGTAGTTACGAGCGTAGAGGTCAAGGCGGGCGAATCGGTGGAACAGGGCCAAGTGCTCGCTACCGTTAACCAGACAACGGCAACGCAGCAACTTGCCGCAGCCAATGCAACCTTGTCACAAGCGTTAAGTTCGGCATCAACATCTAGTTCTGCGGTATCAAATGCACAGGTGCAACTCAAGCTGACAAGTGACGCGGCCACCGCGTCAAATGAAAGTTTGAAGGCGGCTGTGGTGCAGGCACGTTCGAACCTTTCCGCTGCTGAAAAACTTTGGTCCGATACTTGCGCCAACCCAGATGACCCAACCTGCCCCAATGCGTCCGCCGCTGAAGCAATTCGAACCGCACAAAATGGCGTTAAGAGCGCGCAGCTTAATTACGATTCCGCCGTAACTGCCGCCACTAACGCTGCGACTGCATATGACCTCGCGGTCAATCAAGCAGCAGAGACACTGGCGCAAAGCAAGGCCACTGGTTCGACAACGTGCACGGCCTTCGGTGATAGCTCAGTGAACTGCGCCACCTCAACCGGTAGCACACTTGCGGCACAGCACGCTTATGACTCTGCGGTGAACACTCGAACGCAAGGTAAGCAGACAGATAGCCAAACCGTTCAAAAAGCAGCGATGGCGCTGTCAACAGCCGAAGTTACTCTTAAAAAGTCATTTGCCGATCAAGCGAAACTTGGGTCTGATTCGGTTAGAGCTGCAAAGCAAGCCTTGACAAATGCGATAAATGCACAAGATAAGGGGAAGATCGCTAACGCCCAATCGGTGCAAAGCGCACAGAATGCGCTAATCAACGCGCAGGCCGCCGTTTCAACTCTGGGGAGTGGCGAGACCGCTGGCTCATCCACGGTCGCCCAAGCGGGGATCGACTCAGCCATGGCGGCGGTCGCGGTCGCGCAGCGAGCCTTAGACGAGACCACGCTAATCGCACCCGTGGGTGGCACCGTCGGATCAGTGAACATCACAGTCGGTGAGTTATCGACGAGTAGTGCATCTACGGCTGGTGGCTCGGCAGCAATTAGTCTGATACCAGATGGGCTGTTCACGGTTGCCGCCGATTTCGCTGAGACTGATGCAGCTCAAGTGACTGAAGGTGATCCCGCGATTATTAAGTTCCCGGCGATTTCTGGTGAGTCGGCGAAAGGTGTGGTGACGTCCATTGACCCGATAGCTACGACATCGGCGTCGAGCAGCCTGGTGATATTCAATATCAAGGTGAGCATGGATTCAGTGCCACCCGGTGTGCAGCCTGGGATGTCTGCATCGATTGCTATCACCACTGAGCAAGTAAGCGATGTATTGGCGGTACCACAAAGTGCCATATTCACGGTCGGCGACATAAATACTGTGGAAGTACTGCGGCCGGATAACACCTCGGTTAAAACTGAGGTCACCGTCGGGCTAAAGGGCGATGTACTTACTGAAATTACAAGTGGAGTAACTGCCGGGCAGGTGCTTGTCATACCGACAGGTGGCTCCGGCACTTCGCAGTACCCAACCGGTGGGGTGCCCGGCGGCAGCCCATTTGGCCGACCGCGGGGCTGAAACCGATGATTCCAGTTCTCGAGGTAGTTGATATCACCAAGGTGTACGGCGATGGTGAATCGGTCATTCGTGCCCTCGACGGTGTTTCGCTAACGGTGCATACCGGTGACTATTTAGCAATCATGGGTGCATCTGGATCTGGCAAGTCCACATTGATGAACATTATTGGCGCACTCGACATTGCCACGGCCGGTCAGTACCACTTAGATGGAATCGATATCAACACCTTGGATGAAGACGCACTGTCTATTGTGCGAAATCGCAAGATCGGATTCATTTTTCAGTCATTCAACTTGATTCCCAGAACCACTGCGCTGGCGAATGTTGAATTACCCCTTGCCTATCGCGGAGTTAAGAGGGGGGAGCGTAGGGAGCGCGCGAAGGAGGCACTGGCGGCGGTTGGACTTTCGGATCGTTTGCACCACAAGCCAAATGAGCTTTCAGGTGGCCAGCAGCAGCGGGTAGCGGTGGCTCGCGCACTTGTTGCTCAACCATCATTACTGCTGGCTGATGAGCCAACCGGCAACTTAGATTCGAGGGCAACGGCCGACGTTTTGAAATTGCTGGATGAGATGCACGATCAGGGCCGCACAATTGTGATGATTACCCATGAGAACGAAGTCGCTGAGCACGCTGATCGGGTGATTGTGCTCAAGGATGGCCGAATAGCTGAAGATCGGCTCAACCGATGAATCTTTTCGAGTCCTTTCGCAGCGGAGTCCAGGCAATATTGGCGAACCGGCTGCGCTCGGGCTTGACAATGCTTGGCATCATGATTGGTGTCGCCGCAGTTATCGTCTTAGTCGCGTTCGGGCAAGGTGCATCAAATGCGGTAACCGGCAGTATCGAAGGTTTGGGCACCAACTTGATTACGGTTTTCCCTGGAACAGCCGGGGGGGCGCAAAGCAGTGACAACCTCGCGCTGAAAGATCTCACCGTTGAAGACGCGGTAGCACTAAATGATCCAGTTCTCTCACCTGACATTAGCGCAGCAGCGCCAACGAAACGCGCGCGTGTTACCTGCACGGTTGGCTCCCTAAGCCACAGCACGGCCATGGTTGGCAGTTGGCCGGCCTACTTCGAGATATCTAATTCGGCAGTTGCCGAAGGAGGCTATTTCACGAATTCAGACGAGGTTGACGGGCGCCGCGTTGCGGTGATTGGCAAGACCGTCGCCGATGATCTTTTCACAGACACTGACCCAATCGGCAATGAGATGAACTGCAATGGGGTGCCATTCACGGTGCTTGGGGTACTGGTCTCAAAGGGCGCTTCTGGTTTTGGAGATCAGGACGACACCATCATTGCGCCCCTCACAACAGTTCGTAATCACCTCACCGGCAATGGCAGCCTCGACACCATTGCTGTCCAGGCGGCTTCATCGCAAACTCAATCTCAGGCTCAAGAGCAGCTGATCGCCGTACTTGATGACAGGCATGATGTAGTTGAGGCAACTCGTGA
>WLHM01000103.1 GCA_009702725.1 Actinomycetota bacterium
AGGCAACTTCCTCAAGCCGCAGTGCAATGTCGAGTAATGGATCGCTGACGTTCATTGCCTCAAATACTTCATACGCCGTCTTCTTTACGATAGCCGCGCGCGGGTCGTAACTCTTGTAGACCCGGTGGCCAAAGCCCATGAGCTTGACCCCATCTTGGCGATCCTTGACTTGACGGATGAAAGTGTTGACGCCACCACCGGAGGCATGGATTTTCTCCAGCATTTCAAGTACGGCTTGGTTAGCGCCACCGTGAAGTGGACCAAAAAGTGCATTGATGCCAGCTGACACCGAAGCGAACATATTGGCGTGCGACGAACCGACCAATCGGACCGTCGAGGTTGAGCAGTTCTGCTCATGGTCAGCGTGCAATAAGAACAATTGGTTGAGCGCACTGGAAATAATCGGGTTAACTTCGTAATCCTCGGCCGGAAGCCCAAATGTCATGCGCAAGAAATTGTCAACAAAGCCAAGTGAGTTATCCGGATACAAGAAAGGCTGGCCGATGGACTTCTTGTATGCGTAGGCCGCGATGGTTGGCACCTTTGCCAGCAATCGAATGGTTGAGATTTCAACCTGCTCCGGATCAAAGGGATCAAGTGAGTCTTGGTAGAAAGTCGAGAGCGCAGACACTGCCGAGGAAAGCACCGGCATCGGATGGGCATCGCGCGGAAACCCGTCAAAGAACTGGCGCAACTCCTCATGCAGCATTGTGTGCTTGCGGATTTTGGTCTTGAAATCGTCAAGTTCAGGCTGCGATGGCAGGTACCCGTAGATGAGAAGGTACGAGGTCTCCAAGAAACTGGACTGCTCAGCAAGTTGTTCGATCGGATATCCGCGGTAGCGCAAGATGCCGGCGTCACCGTCGATGTAGGTAATCGCGGATGAACACGCTGCGGTGTTCACGAAACCGTGGTCGAGGGTGACATTGCCGGTGGTGGCTAGCAGCGAACCGATATTAAAACCACTGGCACCAACAGATGCCGGAACCTCGGCGAGCGGTAATTCTCCACCTGAATATTTCAAAACGGCGTCAGCCACTTTTTCCTCCTAGGGCTGAGAATACCGATGCTGGGGTCACACCAAGAATCGGCCTCCAAACCTTGTTTGTGATATGACTCACGAGGCACCAAGTCGCTGCACGAATTTCGCAATATCGGCATCAGTTGCCGTCAACGCAACCCGCACATGATCGGCGCCAGCGGCGCCATAGAAGTCACCAGGAGTAACGATGATGCCGCGATCGGCGAACCAACTAACACTTTGCCAGCAAGGCTCACCACGCGTTACCCATAGATAGAGCCCTGCCTCGCTGTGGTCGATACTGAACCCGGCTTGCACCAACGCCGCCCAAACGAGTTGGCGCCGTTCGGCATAGCGGAGGCGCTGCTCGGCAACGTGGGCATCATCTTCCAGTGCTGCAACCGCGGCCGCCTGGATCGGTGCCGGCACCATCATCCCTAGGTGCTTGCGCACGGCAATAACTTTCGTCACCACCTCTGGGTCGCCGGCCGCAAAACCAAACCGGTACCCCGCCAGGTTCGAGCGTTTTGAAAGTGAGAACAACCCCAGCACCCCGGAGTGATCCGCACCCGAAACCCCCGGATGCAAGACCGAGACCGGGTCGACGTCCCAGCCCAGTTCGAGGTAGCACTCATCGCTGACTACCAAGGCCGACACTGAACGCCCATACGCAACAATTTCGGCCATTCTCGTAGTTGAAAGCACTGCTCCAGTTGGGTTACTCGGGGTGTTGATCCAGATTAAGGAGGGCGCCGCAACGTCTTCAGGGCGATCGGTAGCAATGATTTCAGCGCCCACGAGGGCCGCACCGACGGCGTAGGTTGGATAGGCGATCTTTGGGATTACTACGCGATCTTTTGGGCCCAACCCGAGTAAAGTCGGGAGCCAGGCCACCAGTTCTTTAGAGCCGATAGCGGGTAACACCGCGTTTGCCGATACCTGTGCGCCCAAGCGGCGCTCAATCCAACCGGCGGCCGCTTCTCGGACCGCCGGCGAGCCAGCGGTCGTTGGATAACCCGGTGCATTTGCCGCGGCTACCAGCGCAGCCTGAATAACCGCTGGAGTTGGGTCAACGGGTGTTCCGACTGATAAATCCACCGCCCCTTGCGGATGCTGCGCGGCTCGAGCCGCAAAAGGTGCGAGAACATCCCATGGAAACTCAGGCAACCGGTCGGCCGGCGAAACGCTCAGTGCTCGTGAACCTGTGGAGGCACGCTAGCAATCAGCGGTGCATCAAAGTCCTGCGGACCGAGTTTGGCCGCGCCACCTGGCGAACCTAAATCGACGAAGAACTCCGCATTAGCCGCGGTGTACTCCTTCCACTCCTCGGGCACATCGTCCTCATAGAAGATCGCTTCGACCGGGCAGACCGGTTCGCAGGCGCCGCAATCAACGCACTCGTCGGGCTGGATGTAGAGCATCCGGCCACCTTCGTAGATGCAGTCAACCGGGCATTCCTCAATACATGCATTGTCTTTGAGATCCACGCATGGAAATGCGATGGTGTAGGTCACCAGAGCCTCCGAGAGTTGATTAAAACAACCTGCGATTCTTGCTGGACGAGCCTAACTTACACAACCACCACGGTGAACGTCGCGCGGATCCCCTCGGGTCGCCATAGGCTAAGCGTAGGAGGGTTTGTGCGCCTATACGACACTATGCAACGCGCGGTTGTCCCGATCGTCTCTGCTTCGCCCGGGCTGCTGCGGATATATGCCTGCGGGCCCACCGTCTACCGCGATGCCCACGTAGGCAATATGCGCACCTTCTTGCTAACAGACCTTATTCGTCGCACCGCCGAGTTCAGCAAGGTCCAAGTTCGCCTGGTCCAGAACATCACTGACGTCGGCCATATGGCCGATGACACCGGATTGGGCGGGGTTGACGAAGGCCAGGCTGATACCGAGGATCGCGTACTTCAACAGGCTGCCATCGAAGGCCGGGGGGCCCTCGACGTGGCACGGCAATACGAAGCTCGATTCCATCAGGATTTAGCCGCACTCAATATTTATCCCGCAGACGCATACCCGCGGGCTAGTGAATCCATCGAGTTGATGATCGAACTAATCAGCAAACTGCTCGAAAGTAACAACGCCTACATCGGTACCGATGGATCGGTGTTCTTCGATGCTCGTAGTTTCTCCACCTACGGCGAGTTAAGTGGAAACAAACTTGATCAACTCCGACCCGGGCATCGCTTCACCAGCGAGGTTGATACAGCTAAACGCTTTCACGCCGACTGGGCACTTTGGAAGAAATCCGGACCTACTCGAACTCAGTTGGTGTGGCAGACACCATGGGGGGTTGGCTTCCCCGGCTGGCACACCGAATGCAGTGCCATGAGTCTGGACATCCTCGGTACCGAGATTGATATCCATACCGGCGGTATCGATCTGCGATTCCCCCATCATGAAGATGAGCGAGCCCAAAGCAATTCGATAGCCGGACACGAGGTGGTTCGCAACTGGGTGCATGCCGAGCACCTGCTCTTCGAGGGCCGCAAAATGAGTAAATCAACCGGCAACGTAGTGCTCGTGAGCGATCTAGCCGCGCGGGGGCTGGATCCACTTAGTTTGCGACTCGCTTTCCTGCAGCATCGATATCGCCAGCAGATGAACCTCACCTGGGAAGTTATCGAAGGCGCGCAAACAACTCTGACCCGTTGGCGAGCCCGCGTTGCGCAGTGGGCTAATTCACCTTCAGCGCCTTTTGCGACCGATGCGGTGCAGTTGGTTGTCGAAGCCTTCAACGAAGACCTAGACACTCCCCTTGCCCTGCAGCAGTTGCGTGCGGTCGAGCGCGACACCGAATTAAGTGACGGCACGAAATTTGAGACTTTCGCCCACCTAGATCGGCTTTTCGGCTTGGATCTGACTCGTGATGTCGGCCGCTCCTCCGCACCTACTTCACTCGAGGTTGAGGGGCTACTTGCCGAACGGGCAGCTGCGCGCGCTAATAAGGATTGGTCAGGCAGTGACCGACTACGTGATGTCTTGGCTGAACTTGGTGTGGTGGTTGTTGACACCGCCGAAGGCCAACAGATTGGTTAATGGCGCCGTGCCGCCTAGCTGCTCAGCTAGCTCTGGGGCGCCGGCGCAGCCTGATCACCCGAAGGCGCCGGTGTAGGTGACGCACTCGGGTTCGCGCCGGGCTTACCAGGTTTTATCGGCTTGATTGGCTCCTTGTCAGGGTTCTTGCCGCAGATAACTTTCGGGGAAGAGCGGTAGTTTGTCGTAATAGTCTCGCGATTTACCTCTGCGCCATCTTTGTAGAACACTCGATCGACATCGATACTGAAACCTTCCATGCCGCCTTGCCCGAGACACTTCTTGGTCTTGTCGTAGATGGTCGGGTACGGGCGAACATTATACTTTGGGCCAAACTCGGCCTTGATTTCATCGTAAGTTGGGGTACCCCAAAAAGTCGCATTCATTGAGGTGTCAGTCATCTTCGTGGTAATGAAAACTGCATTCGGTGTGTTGTTGGTGAACTTCATGTCGAAACTGCCCCAGGCAACGGTGGCCTCGAGGCCGGCTTGATATCTGGAGATATAGATTGAGTGGGCTTGAGTGAAGGTGCGCTCCATGCCCGCGAAGAACGCCGCGGTCCACATTGTCGTGGTTGCAGCCGACACACCGCCACCTAGCTCTTCGGCGAATACTCCGCCTTCGCCGATGACGAAACCAACCGTGTAACCATTAGCGACAGTCCGCTCCTTGATGGTGTCGTTCATCGAAAAAGTCTCACCCGGCATCAGCAAAGTCCCATTTACCCGCCGAGCTGCTTCGCCAATATTTTGAACCCGATAAGCGGCGTAAGGAAACTGTTGCGTAAAGCTTGAGATCTTCTGGGTAATACCAAGTTGCTCGGCTTGCTCGGTTGTGAGCTTGGGGTCACGGGTACCCATTGACACCGTTACATTTCGATTCGGTGGATCATTACCGATCGCCGTTGCCACTTGTGCCGCCAGTTCATCGTCGGCTATGCCACTGCCAACCTGCGACGGAACCACGACAGGTTGCCTTCGAACAATCTTGAACGTGGCATCGCGACCGGGTGTTTCGACGGCCTCGAGATCGGCCGCAATTGACTTATGCAAAATGGCACCGTCAAGGACCGGAACCAACTCCCCACCTTCTTGCGTGAAAGTTAATGCATCAGCGACGTCTGCCGAGTTAATGGTCGCGGTAATGTCTCCCGCCGTAACGTTGACTGGATTCGCTATGGCGGTACGTGCCAGTGTTTTTGCTTTCAAGGCCGCAGGCGCCGACACCGCCGGGGGCACGTCCACCAACACCGCGCTAATCGGCTCGCGCTTTTGCATGAAAGCAACTTTCATCGCGTCGCCGGTCGCATCTTGGTCAAGTGCAAAACCAT
>WLHM01000104.1 GCA_009702725.1 Actinomycetota bacterium
GCGTCAAGTGACATCTGGACGAAGACTGCGGTCGATGCATTCGGCAGCAGGTGTCGAATCAACAATCGGGCTCGGCCCGCACCAAGCACGATTGCCGCGTCTGCGTAACCCTGGCGACGGATCGATGCCGCCTGCCCGCGCGCCAACCGGGCGTACCACGGCCACCAAGTAAAGGCGATCGCCAATGCTGCGTTCACCGCACTCGCGCTGAGCATTGCCGCTAGGGCAACAGCTAGCAGTAGAGCCGGGAAGGCGAGGAAGACATCTGTTACGCGCATAAGAATCGCATCGAGCCAGCCGCCGAAGAACCCGGCAGCAAGTCCGATGGACAAGCCGATCACCGCGGAGATAAGGAGCACACCGACGACAATCGCGATCGACACTCGGCCACCAAACAGGACTCTGGTGAAGATATCTCGGCCAACCGCGTCGGTACCAAACCAATGCGCAAAACTCGGTGCCTCAAGTACTGAATCAGGATGTATGACGGCGCCCGCATCCGCTGGGTACGGGGTGATCCAAGGTGCTAGCAAGCTGGTGAGAATGACTACTGCGGCGAGCACCATCCCAATATTGAGCAGCGGAAACCGCCGAGCTACCCGCCAACCGGGCCAAGCGGCAGGCCGGCGTCGGCGTGGTTCTCCCTGCAGATCTGGGGTGGGGGCCGGCATCATTTCGGAGTTCAGTTGGTCTTTCATTAGCGCACCCGCGGATCGATAACGGCCTGCACTAAGTCGACGACCAGATTAAGCACGACATAGATGAGAGCCACTACGAGGGTCACGCCCAAGATCGCCGGGACATCCAGGCTCTGGATTGACTTCACGGCATAGTTGCCAAGGCCCGGCCAATTAAAGATGGATTCAACAATGAAAGAGTTCGTTAGCGCATAGGCGAAGACAAGTGCGAGCAGCGCGATAATCGGATTGAGTGAGGGCCTTAGTGCGAACCGTGCGAATACCGAACGCTCCGGGAAGCCAAGTGCTCGAACCATTCGCACATGCTCCTCGCCGAGATTCTCCAATAGGGTCCCGCGCGTTACCATGGCAACCGCCCCGATCGGGTACGCCGCGATCGCGATAACCGGGAGGATCAAATGGGCAACTGTGCTTCGAAAGACCACCCAGTTGCCGGTGAGAAGTGCATCCACCACCGGCACCCCGATTACGGTGTAAAGCGGACTGGTCGCGTCAAGCCGGGTGTCGTACTCCCCCGCCACCGGCACCCAGCCAAGTCGGGAGAAGAAGATGATCTGCAGCAAAATCGCCAGCCAGAACACGGGCATCGACACCATAAGGATTGAAATAACCTTCGCGACTAAATCACCAAGGCGCCCCCGCGAGTGGGCCGCCATCGCACCGAGTGGGATACCGATAATTGCTGCTAAAACTAAGGCGATTGTGACCAGAACGAGCGTAGTTGGGAACACTCGGAAAAGGTCTTCAACCACCGGCGCCTTGGTATGGAGCGAGATCCCCAAGTCACCGTGTGCGACACCACTTAGGTACGTAACGAACTGCTCCCAAAGTGAACCGTCTAGTCCGAACCGTTCTCGTACGGCGGCAAGTTGCTCGGCGGTGGCCCGCGGTCCGGCGTACGCAACCGCTGGGTCACCGGGTATAAGCCGCGCGATTAGGAAGGTGAGAACTACTACTCCCACCACTACTCCGAGCGCCTGCACCACCCGAGAGGCGAGGTATCTAGCCAAAATACTCGCGTCTATTCGGTCGGTGTCAGGCCATGGACGAATACCACGCTTGCGTATGCCGGATTATTCACATAGCCGGTCATGGTGGAGGCAAAGGCCACTTGGGAATTGATCACGCCCAACACTGGGGAAACTGCTTGATCTGCGATCGTCTGCTGCAGCCCTAAATACTGCGTCTGCGCCAACTCGCGGTCGGTCGCTGTCACGGCCGGCAACCCGTCGATTACCGCGTCAACCGCAGGGTCATCCCAATAGGAGAGGTTGAAATACGGCGGTTCAGCTGAATGGTAAAGATTGATGAACCACGAGTACGGGTCCGCATAATCGGGGTACCAGTAAAAGAGGAAAATGTCTTGACGTTTAGCCGCATCTTTGCTCTTCCCGCGATCCCATTGGGTTTCCCAGGCGAGGGCCTGTGACTCCAGGTTGATGCCGACCGCAGCTAAGTTCGCCTTCAGCACCTTCGCAATTGTTTCCTCTTCCGGGTCCCCGGCGGCATAGGTCATTGACAAGGTCAGCGGTTGGTCTGGGCTATAACCGGCTTCAGCTAGCAGCGCCGTGGCCCCTGCTACATCGGTTGTTTGTGATACCTCGCTGGTGTATCCAAGGAGGCCTTCAGGGATGACTCCGGTCGCTTTTGTCATGCTGCCCTGCAAGATCGTCACGATTGCGTCGTAGTCAATCGCCTTGGCGACCGCCTGCCGCAACTTGGGATCAGCTAGTGGACCAGATGCGGTATTTAGCATCGCCAAGAGATTTTGGAATGTCGACGACCGCTGGGTCACTATCCCCGGTTGCCCCTCGAGTGAAGTGAAGATCGTCGAGGAAATGTGCGGAATGAATGTGCCCTCACCACCTTGCAGGAGTTGAACGGCGGTTGTCAGCTCGGGAACCACCTTGAAGACTATGGAGGTGTAGTGATCTCCCTCCCAGCCGCCCCAATAGGTTTCATTCGCCTTGAGGGTGAGCTCGTTCTCGGTGCCCTTTGCCCACGAATCAATCACATAAGGACCGGTACCTGCCGCATTTCCCTCGGCAAACCACTCGGCTAGGTCACCCGGGCTGGCGTTGGTGTCGTAGATGTAGGCCCCAAAGGCCGAGGACGCGATGAGATCAAGTGCAGCCGCGTACTTCAGCTTGAACTCAAGTGTTGTCGCATCCTTCGCGGTGATCGTGTCGACCGGATCCCAGATGTAAGCAGCGCCGCCCGCCAATTTGATTGTTCGGTCGAGGGCGGCTTTAGCAGCCTTGGCGTCTGCCGGGTTGCCGTTGGAGAACGTGACACCATCTCGCAACTTGAAAGTCCAGGTAAGACCGTCGGCTGAGGTTTCCCATGAGGTTGCCAACAATGGCTCGGTGCTACCGGTCTCTGCATTAGTACGCGTTAACTGCTCATAGATGTTGTTCATGGCGATCACCTCGTTTGAATAACTGGTCGCCGGATCCCACTCGGTCACCACGTCGAGGTTATTGAGGTAGGTGAAGGTCGCTGTGATCGCAGTAGCCGGCGCAGGTGCTGTAGTGGGCGCCCCACTGGCAGCCCCATCTGCGGCCGCGGTGGCTGGGGTGGCGGGAGTCGGTTGGCTCGTCGGCGCTGTTCCAGCGCAGGCACCAAGTAGTAGCGACAGCGCTAGCGCGGCACCAACACGGACAGTGACTCTCATCAGGGGCTCCTTTTCGGCTTACTTACACTCCACCGAATTCACACTCTACCGAGCGGGCCGACCGCTTTTACACTTAATCGCGCGACAGGTTCGGTCAGATAAGACAGCGGAATCTCGTCAATTTCGACGATCTCTAGGTGTTCGGGATCTGCGCCGGCCAAAATTGCCCGCTCCTTGGCCTGCTCGCAGGCGGCGGCGATCGCAGCGTCACGGCCACCGGCCATAGAGACCACTTCCTCCCAGCGACCACTTACCTGAGCGATAGCGGCCCCGATGGCATTGGCAACGTCGTAGTTCTCTGGACGAAGAACTTTGTCCACCCCCGGCAGGGTGTCTGGAATCAGCACGGATCCGCCGCCGACAACGATCAAGTTGATACCAGCCCGGCCAACTTTCATTCGGTCAACACCCTCGGCCACGGCAGCATCTGATTCATTGATGGCCCGGGTCAGCAGCTCCGCTAGCTCGGCCGGCGGCAGCACATCACCAATCTTCGCCCGTCCGGCGTGTACAGCTGCATCACTAAGCGTGGTGGTGGAGCCACCGAAGACGAGAGCCTCTTGCGGCAGTCGAAATCCGACGCTGTCCGGTCCGAGCGTGAGGGCACCATCGAGTTCCCGCACTCGGGTTCCGCCACCGAGGGGAATGGACAACACATCGGGCATCCGAAAGTTGGTGCTCACCCCGCCGATCTCAACTGCCACCGCTGATTCACGCGGAAACCCGTTGACGAGCATCCCGAAATCTGTTGACGTGCCACCTACGTCGGCGACCAATGCATCGGTTAGACCCGTTAGAAATGCCGCACCTCGAATGGAGTTGGCCGGGCCCGATCCGATGGTCAGGATTGGGAAACGCACGGCGTATTCAAGGGCCATCAACGTGCCATCATTTTGCGCAAAAAGTACTGAGGCGGTTATCCCGTGCTCCCCGAGTGCTTCGGTAAGTGCGGCTGCGACGGCGCGGGCCACCCCGGTTAGCGCCGCATTCAAAATGGTCGCATTCTCGCGCGGCAAAAGACCGAGGGAGCCGATCTCATGACTTAGTGAGATCGGAATATCTTCACCTAATACCTCACGAGCAATCGCTGCCGCAGCAATCTCGTGGGCACTAGAAATCGGCGAGAAAAACGCAGATATCGCGACGGCATCAACCTTGCCAGCAGCTGACTCAAAGAACTCGGTGGTTGCCGCGAAATCGAATGGCACAACCTCCCTTCCCGTGTATTCGAAGCCGCCACCTACGACCTGACTTATGCCGCCAACTGCCGCTACCAAATCCTCCGGCCACCCGTACATAGGTCGCACCGCAGTTGAGGATGGCGCACCTACTCGTAGCACCGCCACCCGTTGGAGTCGTTGACGCTCGAGCACCGCATTAGTCGCATGGGTGGTACCCAGCATCACATGTGAAAGTCGCGATACCTCGATTGAGCCAGCGCTTGCTACCGCATCAATAGCATTTTTAATTCCCGTGGTGACATCCGCCGTCGTCGATTGTTTAGTCTTCGCAATGACCTTGTTATCTCGGTCAAGGACAACCGCGTCGGTGTTAGTCCCACCGACATCTATACCCAGGCGGAGATCAAATCCCGATGCCATGGAGCTCCTCCACCGGGACGTAATCGAAGTCGTAACCGAAAGCCCGCGGCCCAGCAATGTGTAGGCCGCGCTCGCTTCGCCAAATCGGATTACAGGCAAAGGCGATGACGCAGACCCGCTGCCCATAGCGCACTAGTTCGGTTGCAATTGCATCTGCGGTTTGGCTGTCGACGACGGTGATTAGGTCGGGAACACTCGCCAGAACTCGACCATCTTCGGTCAAAACTAGGTTCTCGTTCTGGACCTCGATTCGCACGACTCGACCAGCATCGCGGCCGTATCCTTCAATGACCACGGATCCGCGCACGAAGCCACCGGCCGTTCGGCGCAGCACATCAACAACCTTGCCCTCGATGAGATTAACTCCATCAACCGCATCCAATAGCCCGGCAATTGGTTCGACGGCGTCA
>WLHM01000105.1 GCA_009702725.1 Actinomycetota bacterium
CCCAAAAACAACCCATGGCCAAGTAGATGCGTTCGGTGCCTGCGGCCCATGGGCCAGTGAGTGAACTACCGAGAACCGCATGGGTATCGGGAACCGTGAATACGGGTTCACGGTGGCCGGGCAGAGCGTCGGAAGGGTCAACCATTCGGGACTTACTGGATCCAAAAATACTCATACGCGTAGGGTACGAGGTATGAGTAATTCAGGCGCGGGCAATGTCGCAACCGGCGGATTTGAGACCAGGGCGATCCATGCTGGTCAGGAGCCGGATGCCTTAACCGGAGCGGTTGTAACGCCGATCTACCAAGTTTCAACATACGCCCAGGACGGTGTTGGTGGGCTCCGCGGTGGCTATGAGTACTCGCGAAGTGGTAACCCCACGCGTGCTGCTCTCGAGGAGTGCCTTGCATCTTTGGAGGCACCGGGCATTGAGAGTGCCCGTGGCCTCGCATTTGCCTCGGGCTTGGCCGCAGAAGACACCATCATTCGAACTTTGGCCCGCCCCGGCAGTCATGCCGTAATACCTGATGACGCCTATGGCGGTACCTATCGGCTTTTTGCCCGCGTCGCCGGCCCGTGGGGAGTTGAGCACACTCCGGCAGCGGTTACCGACCCTTCCGCCGTCGCGGCCGCGATCATTCCGGGCAAGACCGTACTCGTGTGGGTAGAAACTCCAACGAACCCATTATTAAATGTTGCTGATATCGCGGCGTTAGCTGATGTCGCGCATAGTGCCGGGGCGCTACTTGTTGTCGACAACACTTTCGCCTCGCCCTATCTACAGCAGCCGCTGCTGCTTGGCGCCGACATCGTCGTGCATAGCACCACGAAATATCTTGGCGGGCATAGCGACGTCATTGGGGGCGGCCTAGTAGCCGTCGACCCAGAGCTAATTGAAAAACTGAGCTACCATCAAAATGCGATGGGAGCTGTGCCAGGTCCATTTGATAGCTGGTTGGTGCTGCGTGGCATCAAAACCCTTGGCGTTCGAATGGATCGACATTGTGCAAATGCGCGCGCGGTAGTTGAACTCCTCACCTCGCATCCGAAGGTGCTCGATGTGATGTGGCCGGGGTTACCAAACCATCCAGGTCACGAAGTTGCCCTGCGGCAAATGCGTGATTTTGGCGGCATGGTTTCTTTCCGGGTCTCCGGAGGCGAATCCGCCGCACTTGCAGTTTGTGCGAAGACCAAAGTTTTCACGCTCGGTGAATCACTAGGCGGAGTTGAGTCCCTCATTGAGCATCCTGGGCGCATGACCCACGCATCAGCAGCGGGCACGCCGCTAGAAGTGCCAGCTGATTTGATCAGGCTGTCAGTTGGAATTGAATCAATCGCGGACCTAATCGAAGACTTGGAGCAAGCGTTTTAGTTCGGCATACTGTCAGCGACTAGACAAGTAGCTCCACTGCAGGAGTGAAGTGCTTGAAGTTGCTCATGTAACTGATTCAATAAAGTCGGCGTAGTGGTGCCAGCGATGTTGTTCATTTCGTATGGATCCATCGTGCGATCAAAGAGCTCGATCCCGCCATCGGCATATTCGGTATAAAGCCACTTTTCGGTACGAAGTGCAGTGAAGCTAGGCGGACTGAAGGGCGAGTAGTCAGGGTCACTGGGCAGGGAGACACCCATGCTTTCGGAGATCACTCCGGTTCGCCAGTTTGCGGGGCGTTGTCCGGCGAAGAATGGAGTTAGGTCACGCCCATCAGCCCACGTGGGGGATTGCGCACCGAGGATCTTTGCGAAAGTTACACCAAAATCAACAGTTGAGGTCATTGCATCAACTTTGGTGCCGGGGGGTATCCCGGTACCAATTAGCACCAGTGGAACCACTGTGTCCTCGCGATAAGCGGTGCGTTTTCCTTTAGGTAGGCGATGAACCCCGGCGTGAAAGCCGTTATCAGAAGTGACAACTACCAGCGTGTCATCGCTATGGCCGGTAGTAGCCAAAGTTGCCAGGACCGAGTCAACAGCGTCGGCGACGGATTCAGCTGAACGTGCTCGTTGTTGCCACAGTTTATCGAATATTGCGATGCGCTTATCTGGGATGACCGGGAATTGTGAGAGCCAAGGGGCTTCGCCGATCCCAGCGACATTAAATGATGGGGTGCGCGGCACCGCGGTGAATGGATGGTCTAAGGCATGGCGATCTGCTACCGGTGCAGGATCATGCGGGCTAAATGTTGCAAGTTCTAGGAAGAACGGGGTGGTTGCAGTAGCAATGAAATCGGTGGCCTGCTGGGTCAAAACATCAGGCAGGAAATCAGTTGCCGTTGATCCGTAGTCGCGAAGTTCGCCGTTGATATTCAGGGTGTAGTTGTAGCCGGTGTAGGCCTGCCAGGGCTTCAAGCTCTTGCGTTCGACAGTGGGTACCACCCACGTACTCCAGCCGGGCGGTACCTCCTTGATCTTGCCGCTGGGGTACTCATTGAGGAATTTGCCAATGAGCGCTGTGGTGACCCCGGCGGACTGCAACCAAGTCGGTAGGTAGTCATTTTGCTCACCACGCGCTGCGAACGTTGGCCAGCCTCCACCACTTACTTGGCTATTTGAGACAACTAGGTGGTTGTGCACGTATTGGCTTCGCAATATTGACACTCTTGACGGGCAGCACAGCGAATCGGTAACCACGTGGTTAGTGAATGTCATGCCCCTGTCGGAGAGTGCAGCTAGGCGCGGTACTTGTTGAAATAAGGCGCTGTCAAGATCGTCGGCGAGCACGAAAACAATGTTTTTGAATGTGGGTATGGGTAAAGTTGCGGGTTCATTTGTTGCCTGCGGGGTTGGCATTTTATTTATCGTTGGTGGGGTTCCGTCAATCGCGGTCCCCGCCCCACCTGGAGCTACTGAAAGTGACTGTGTTTGCAGCATTATGAGCCCCGTTAGCCCAAGGACCCCTAAGACGGTGGCGACCGCTGCAACTATTACTGACCGATGTGGTCGACTCGACACATTGGTCAAGTTAGTTCCTTCGCTGCTGGAGTTTCGGGGGGGCGAAGAGTGAGACTACCTCGCCTATTCAAAGTCTCAGGCATGAGCCACACGAAAATAACTGCGATTAAGCTAAGACCCGCTGCAGCTGCGAAAGCCCAGTCGAAATCGAAAAGGTCAACTAATAGTCCGGCAACAAGTGGCCCAAGAATCACGCCGAAGTCATTCATCATCTGGAAAGTTGCCACAACGATTCCGCCACGTTTACCGCCCATGATGTCACCGACAACCGCGGTTGGCGCTGAGCCCAAAAATGCGGATGCTACTCCTTGTATTGCCATCGCAAGCAGAAATAGTGCGGTACCGGCAACCGCGGTGGTGCCCCAGCCGTTTACTGCAATATCAGTCGCGGTTAAGGCGATCATGCCGATGGTGGTGCCGATCGTTCCGTAAAGCATTGCCTTGCGCCGACCCGCAGTGTCTGACAGCCGTCCGGCGGGAAGCAGTAGCACCGCTTGGAAACCAGCTGCGACCAAGAATCCAATGCCGGTGAGCGACGCCCCTTTTTGCATGCCTTCGGTAACGAAAAGTGGCACTACCGATGAGCGCAGGCCAAGGATCAAGAATCCAGTGATCAGGTTCACCGCGAGCGCAGCTCTGTAGGCGCCATCTTTCAGAGCCAGGCGAAGGGTTTCGAGTTTGCCGGCCTCACCGCCGGAGACCATTTCCTCGCGCTCATGTAGGCGCGAGTTGGCAAGGAAAACAAGTGCGACTATCCCGGCCACGATTAGCGTTGCGGCATAAACAAAGAATGGAGCTCGTATCGACCATGCGACAACTAATCCACCAACGGCAGGGCCTGCTACCCCACCGAGCAGAAAGCCACCTTGGTAGGCACTAGATGCCCGACCCCGTTGTGTGTCATCAACAACGCGCAGCAGTAATGCAAGTGCGGAAACGGTGAACATCGAGGAGCCGAGGCCACCAACCCCACGTAGCACGATCAGTTGCATGTAACTCTGCGAGAAACCAGCCGCCAAACTTGAACCCGCAACTATGAATAGCCCGGTGCCAAGAACTAGTCTCTCGCCGAGTCGATCAACCAAAGTTCCGGCAACCGGTGCGGTAACAAATCTTGCGAGCGCAAAGACTGAAATCACCGCACTAGCTTGGAGCGCAGAGACATCAAAAGTGCGGGCGAAAACGGGCAATGCTGGAAGTAATATTCCGAATCCGAGTGCAACACAAAAAGCTACCGCTGAAAGGACAGCGACCTCTCGCGGCAGTCCTTTAAGCAGGGGGGTGCGGCCGACCGCTCCGCTGATTTTCTTACTCACAGGGAGGTAGCGCTGCGGGCTTCTGTATAACGCAGTGCGGCAACATCGAGTCTCCCGGAGTCGGGCCAAATAGGCGATTCTGCCCGGACTGATGGACTTTCATGGTTTGAGCCTATCCTGAGGTGCGTGTCGGGAGTTGCCCTGTTAAATCGGCCCAGAAGGGGGCGCATGTTGACCAAGCCGGGCAGCACGCCGTTGAAGCAGCGCTACCGAACAAGTGATGCTGGCTCATGGCCAAGGCGCTAGGCAAGATGAGGTTCACCGGTGGCTGAACGCGACACCGCACGTGCCTTGGTTTATGCCGCTGAGAACCAATGGTCGGCAGCCTTAGATCGAGGCGGGGTAATTGATTTCTTCGGGTCAAAATTAACTTTGCCTCAGCAAAAACAATTCGAAACTATCGAGGATATGCAAAAGTATTGCAACGGTGTCATGGTAAATGAACACGTAATGAGTAGGTACCCGAGTGCAGGTTCGGTAGTAGTGCGAGCTCGGGCCGGTCAGCGAATGGCGCACTATGAGTCAGCGAGTAAGACAATAGCGATACCACTTTCAGGTACCGCCGGTGAGCCAAGTTGGGCCTGCCGTGAGTCGGTATTGCTGCACGAGCTGACCCACCATCTGCTTTTTTCGTCGGCCGATCCCGCAGCCATTGCTATCGCAATCCATGGCTCTGCTTTTACTACCAGCATGTGCTGGTTGGTTTGCGAAGTCTTGGGATCCGAAGCCGCGCTGGTGCTGCAGGGCGCATTTCAAGGGTCCGGAGTCATCGTGGGCGCATATGTCGATTGAGCGAATTAGTGCGCTACTGGCCAAAGCTGAACGCACTGACAATGCCGCTGAGGCAGATGCCTACTTGATGAAGGCCCAGGCACTTGCCACCGCAGCAAGTGTTGACCTGGCTTTTGCTAGGGCGCACACCGCGAAAATTGAAATGCGCCAAAGCCCGGAAACTCGCACGGTCACCATCGGCGAAAAAGGCAAGAGAGCAAATCAACATCTGATCTCGCTTTTCATTGCGGTGGCGCACTCAAATGACGCGCATGTCGATATTGCGAGTAACTCAACATATGTAATGTCATATGGGATGCCGG
>WLHM01000106.1 GCA_009702725.1 Actinomycetota bacterium
CTGCGCACGTAATCGGGCTTCCCATTTGGCAAAAGGTCCACGTCGCGGGCGAGGAGGTCCTCAAACATTATCTGGATCTCGAGCCGAGCTAAGGAGTTGCCCAGACACATGTGCGGTCCGCCGCGCCCGAAAGACATGTGCTCGTTGGGGAGGCGCTGCACGTCTAACAGATTTGGGTCTTTGAAAACCTCTTCGTCGCGATTGCCCGATCCGAACCAAACTACAACCTTGTCGCCGGCCTTTATCTCCTGGCCATTTAAGATCGTTGCTTGTCGGGTCGTGCGCCGGAAGTGATGCACCGGGCTGGCCATGCGCAAGAACTCCTCGACCGCCCAAGGGATCAACTCAGGGCGCTCACGCAAGATCTCGAGCTGATCGGGGTTAGCCATGAGGTTGTTCATCGTATGCGTGATGGTGTGCCGCGTGGTCTCATTACCCGCGATCACAAGCAGCAGGAAGTAGTTCCGGAAGTCACGATCATCTAGCTCGATGCCGTCACTTGGGACTTGGTTTATGAGTGTCGAAACGAGGTCGGTTCCGCTCCCACCCCTACGTTGATCGGCTAGCTGAAATCCGTAATTGAAGACCTCAAGCGCGGCCGGTGAGCGGAAGGGTAGATCCTTGTATTGATCACTTTCTTCACTGTTCGCAAGTACATCGGCATGCTCCGGATCAGTGTTGCCGACCATTCGGTTACCCCACTTGATTAGTTGGGGGATATCAGACTCGGGAACATCCAGAAGTTGAGCGAGCACTCGGATAGGAAAATCTGCAGCGACGTCTTGAACGAAGTCGAACTCGTCCTTCACTAGCGCGCGATCGAGAGTGGACGCGGTGATGCCGCGCAAGAAAACTTCGTAACCGGCAAGAGCGCGCGGGGTGAACTGCGGCTGCAATAATTTACGCAGAGCGCGATGTCGATCGCCATCGGTTTCCAGCATCGAGCGGCGGATTTCCATTTGGCGCTCGTCGAGTTCTTCGAGGTTAACGGCCCCGATCTCACTGGAGAATGTTTGGGTATCGCGAAGGACTTCTACGATGTCGCGATATCGAGTGACGGACCAAAAGCCATGATTCGGCGAATCCTCTACATTCCAGTGCACGGGTGAGTTTTTGCGCAGGTCCTCGAATACTGCCCACGGAGCTCCATCAGCAAAGAGATCCAGATCTGCCAGCGTTATGTCCGGTTTCGTGCTCATGCGTCCTCCATTTACGGTGACCGATAATCGTTCGGGCCCAAATTATCGGCACAGCGTAGCCTTCTATCGCCGGGGATGGGAACTCATATCGAACTTTCGCCCCCGAACAACTATCCGATTCCGAAAAATCCTGAAAGAGTGGGCACATGGCCGGCCAACACACGTTAAATGAGACCGAAAGTGAAGTAGCCTCCCGGCTCGGCGGCCTCAAATTAGATTTCGAGGCTATGGCGGTCACCTCGAACCTATTTAGGGCTGCCAATTCGGTCCGAAATCACCTTGAACGCACGGTTCTCGCCAAATCCGACCTCACCTGGACCGCCTTCGTCGTGCTCTGGGTGGTCTGGATCTGGGAACCGATCGAGACCCGGGGGATTGCCGCCGAGGGTGGATTTTCCAAGGCCACTCTGAGTGGGGTGCTAACCACTTTGGAGGGTCGCGGCTTTTTGACCCGCGAACGCTCAACTTCAGACGGCCGCCTGGTGCTGGTAAGTTTGACCCCGGCAGGTCGGCGCCTGATGAAAAAACTCTTCCCTGAATTCAATGCCGAGGAGCGCAACATCACCCGGCACATCACGACGGGTGATCTACCTCAGGCGGCCCAAATCCTGCGGGATTTGATCAGCGCCACCGAATAGGTTCGACGCCGAGAAATTGAGGTCCCGTTCGTCTGGTGATTCGGGACTTTTTCCGTTAGGGTCCGAACGATCCACTTTAACCTTTGTTTGGAAGGTGACTATGAGCACAACGAGCGTTGCCGGTGTTGATGTCGACACCAGGCACTGGATCGGCGGCTCCCGCCTAGCATCGGCGAGCACTTTCGCTGACATCTCCCCCATTGATGGTTCTCCACTGGGCAATATTGCGCGCGGTGGTAAAGCCGAAGTCGATGCGGCCGTAGCGGCTGCGCGGGCTGCCTTCCCATCGTGGGCGGCCCTTAGCCCACGTGAGCGCGGTGTCATCATTCATCGAATCGCTGATCTCGTCGAGGCCAATATTGAGCAGCTAGCACAAGTCGAGACCGCCGACAACGGATCCCTACTGCGCTCACACCGACGCGGCGTAATGCCACGTGTCGTGCACAACTTGCGGTTCTTTGCAGACTGGGCGATCTATGAGCTACACCACCCAAACTTCATCACCCGCGATCACACCAATGTGGTCAGTTGGGATCCATCCGGGGTTGCCGCATTGATCACCCCCTGGAATGCGCCACTCATGCTAGCTACCTGGAAGATCGCTCCGGCACTTGCAGCAGGCGACACCGTGATTCTTAAACCAGCCGAATGGACGCCACTAACGGCCTCACTTTTTGCCGACTTAACCGCGCAGGCCGGCTTACCTGCCGGCGTCTTCAACGTCGTGCAGGGGCTCGGCGAAGAAGCCGGCGCCGCACTGGTTGCCCATCCTGGGATATCCCGAATTTCATTCACTGGATCCGTGCCGACGGCGAAATTGGTCGCACACGCCGCCGCCGATAACCTCACGCCCTGCTCCTTCGAGCTTGGTGGCAAGAGCCCGACCATCGTCCTTGACGACGCTGACCTTGATCTCGCTGCGACTTTGGCGCTCGAGCAGTACGACAATGCCGGCCAGGTTTGCCTTGCAGGTACTCGACTGCTCGTGCATACAAGTGTCGCTGCCGAATTCACCGAGAAGTTCACCGAGCGGGCCTTGCAAATTAGGCAAGGGGATCCACGCGATGAGGAGACCCAAATCGGGCCGAATATTCATGCTGATCATGTTGACCGCATCGAAGGCTTCGTATCCAGGGCGCGAAATGCTGGCGCCACGATAGCTTTTGGCGGTGAACGCAATGCTGAACTCGGTGGCTTGTTCTACCGGCCAACCTTGGTGACCAATGCCAAGATCGACAGCGAGATTTTGACCGATGAGATATTCGGGCCGGTGCTCACCATGCAGACTTTCGAAACTGATGAAGAAGGCTTGGCTATGGCTAACGGCACCGAATTCGGTCTGGCGGCGGTTCTTGTCACCGGCAGTCGCGAGCGGGCAGAAGCATTCACCAAGCACCTAGTGGCCGGCACTATCTGGGTCAATTGTTTCTTCGTTCGAGATTTACAAGCGCCATTCGGGGGATCCCGCAAATCTGGCGTTGGCCGCGAAGGTGGCAGTTGGTCATTTGATTTTTACGCTGACGTGAAGAACACCGTTTATGCACCAACCGGATGGAAGTAGGGGAGATAGTTATGGGTGAAGTTGTTGGCGCTGGAATTCTTGCGCATGTTCCTACCATCATGCTGCCGCTTGCGACCCGGCTCGAGATAAACCAAGGCAAAGAGATTTCCCTTGTGCCAGGACTAGAGAGGTTACGCAAAGAAGTCTTCGAGACCCTCGACTACGACACCGTGGTTGTGCTCGACGCGCATTGGTTCACCACCGTTGAATTCGTCGTGAGCGCCCACGATCGCCGCTCAGGTCTCTTCACCTCCGAAGAACTACCACGGGGTATGTGCCGGATCCCCTATGACTGGAAGGGCGATCCTGAGTTAGCAAAAGCCATCGCGGCCCGTGGTGAAGAAAACGGCACCTGGATTACCGCCAATGAAGATCACTACCTGCCCCTTTACTACGCAACCGTCAACCTCTGGAAATTCCTTGGTGAGGGGCTACCGGATAAGCGCTGGATTTCCATGAGCGTTGCCCAAACCGGCGACACCGAAGATTTCCTTAGAGCCGGCCGGGCCCTTGGCCAAGCCATTCGCGAAACCGACCGCAAGGTTTTGCTACTGGCGTCCGGTGCGCTGTCGCATACCTTCTGGCCACTGCGTGAGCTGCGTTCGCGCGAGGCGAGTGACCCGTCGAATATCTTCACGCCGGAGGCTTACGCGGCCGACCTCGAACGCATCGCTTGGTTCGAGAGCGGCGATCATGCACAGGTACTCGCCGCCATGCCCGACTACATGCAATACCGACCCGAGGGCAAGTTCGCACATTACTTAATGATGATCGCCGCGATGGGCGAAAGTGACGTGGTAGCACCTGGTCGACTATTTAGCGAATACGAGAATTCGATAGGCACGGGCCAGGTACACATTTGGTTCGATCGTCCAGTTGCCGGTTGGGCTGAAGTTGGTTTGTCGGCATGAGCGAATTCCGAAGGATTTTGCTCGATGGCTACCCAGCTCTGGTTGAGCGACATGGGGATGAGTTGGTTGCAGGTGACGGACGAGTAACCGCGATTGCTGAAGCAATTCACCTGCCCCCGACCGAACCGTCAAAGATTATTGCGGTGCACCTTAACTACGCGTCGCGCTCAGACGAGTTCATGACTAAGCTGCCACCGGCTCCCACCTACTTCCAAAAGCCCATCAGTGCACTTAACTCACATGGTGCGGCCGTAGTGCGGCCGCGCGGTTGTAAGTGGCTTAACTACGAGGGCGAGATCGTCATCGTGATCGGACGAACCTGTCGAAATGTTTCGCCCAGCGAGGCCGGTGACTACATCGCTGGCTATAGCGTCGGCAACGACTATGGGCTCCATGACTTCCGCGATACCGATGCCGGTTCGATGCTGCGAGTTAAAGGCAGCGACACTTTGGCACCTGTCGGCCCGGGCGTCGTTACCGACTGGGACTTTCATGGAAAGCAGATTCAAACGCGCGTCAATGGCGTCGTGAAGCAATCCTCCACCACCACAGAGATGGAGTGGGATATGCATTACCTCGTTGCTGACATTGCGCGCACCATCACCCTGATCCCCGGAGATCTGCTGTTCTCAGGAACCCCAGCCTTCTCGCGGCCCGTCCAGCCCGGCGATGTTGTCGAAGTAGAAGTCGAAGGTCTAGGTATTCTCCGTAACCATATTGTCGAAGGCCCCACCCCGATTCGCACCGATGTTGGTGCGCAACCCACTGAGAGTGAAGAGGTAGTTTCCACCGCCATGGGTGGCGATTGGGAGTTCAGAGGTATCCGGACACCGTCAAAAGATCTGTATCCATCCCGAATCGAAGAGGAGTAACCGTGGTAACGATCACTGTAGATATGGATAAGTGCCAGCACTATGGGCAGTGCTGCTTCGAAGCCGACGACGTGTTTGCGTTGAATGACGACGGGCAACTCGAGTACGTCAAAGAGGCCGACGAGTCACGGCGCGCAGATATCGAAAGTGCCGCGGATGTCTGCCCCATGCA
>WLHM01000107.1 GCA_009702725.1 Actinomycetota bacterium
AGTACGACGACGAGACCCAAGGCAAGGTCGACGCGACGAAAGCGGAAGCACAAAAAATTCACGACGCCGCCAAAGCCCGCGGTGGTTTCATTACGAAATACACAACCGAAGAAAAAAGGCAACTAGCCGAAATTCGCGATAGGCGCAAGCAGGTAAAGAGCGTTGCCGCCGGAGGGTTAACGAAAGAGGAACAAGAAAGAGTCGACGCTGCACGATCTGCGCGCAAAGAGGTGTACCAAGTTGCCGCTGGGGGTAACACTAATGCGGAGACAAAAGAGCTCGAGTCCGCTCGTTCAGATCGCAAAAAAGTAAAGGACGACGCACGCAATGAGGCTGACTACATGGACCGCCACGACGGCCAGACGGTAAGCAAGTTTGGCCGCGCCGGTGGCATAAATAGCTCGGATTCAGTAACGGCCGAGGAGATGGAAACTACGATTGGTGGCACCGCCGCCCAAGGTTTGCGAACTGGAGGGCAGGCGATTGGCACCACCGGCCGCTTCATCGGCGGGCGATCCAAGGACGCAGACGCCGCAATCCGAAAAGGTAATCTCGCTGAAGCGAGCGCAATAACCGCAAGTGGGGTGACGAGCCAGGTCGGAAGCATCGTTGCCACCACCATGGGCGTGCCGGGTGTTGGCACCGCGGTGAAAGCCGCCGGACAAATCGTCAGCGGTACCGGCGGGATGGCCGAGGCAGTCGGCGATCACTTTGCACAGGGACAAGATCAACGCGACCGAACCAGGGGTGTGCATGATGGCTCCCGCCGCGACGCAACCAGGGGCCAAGCCGTTAACTGGACCGGAAGCGCTAAGGACCAAGATAAAGCGCCAATCGTGAACTTCAAAGAGGCCGCGAGTTTAACGAAGGCAGGCCTTGACGAATCCGGCATCACAGATACGGTCACCGACCATGCCAAGGATTTTGCGCGCGAAAACCTGCCCGCAGCGGTTGCCGAACATGTCGCGCCTGCAGAAGAGCCGGCGCCAGAACCAGAAGAACCTAAAGTTGATGCGTCCGGTGCCTACGACGGTGCTGCGCGTGAGAGTCCGAAAGCGCTTAAAACTACTGACGCACCGATCTCCGGAACTCTCCCAGGGCCGGGGCCAACCCCTGCGCCTGATCCCCGAGCCAACCATCTGGCAGCCATCCGGGCCAAGGGCAGCGAATCGACGTCGCTCCAAGCCGACAAGGTGCACCGCGCAACTACACCTGTTGCCGACGTCACCAAGAAGGAGTACAACACCTTGGGTAGTCGGCTACGCAGGTTCGGCCGAAACACGATGTTGGGCGTGAAAAAGGGGTGGAAGCGTTTCAAGAGTTTCTTCGGAGGCGGTGGCTAAATACCTAATGACTCGCGCAATTGGGCTAATTCCGCTGCCGCTCGAGTGATTAGCACGGGATCTTTGGGGTCAAGCCCTGCTTCGAAAACCACCGCCCACCAAATTTCGTCAGCATCACTATTGCGCCGCGCCACCAGCATGGCGGCGGCTCCGTCGCCCAGATCAGCCCGCTCGCTGACTATCACACTGTCGGTAACCCGGTCATAAATTGCCGCGGGCAAATCCGATGTCCGCCCAAGTTCAACTATCCGTTCGCCAACTACTTGGCCGGTGCCATCGATCAAGGTCAAAGTCAGAACGGGCTCAGCCCAAGTAGCTTTGGACAGCGCATCCCAGCGGATGCGCTCTTGGGTGGATTGTAAATAGAGCGCCCGATTCGTTGCGACCACGAGCAGGTCAGAAGTGGCGCTTTCAGTTCCGAGCGCCAAAACCTTCTCGGCCTTTGCAATCCCCAGCTCAGCTTTCGCTGCCTTCGAAAGTCGAGTTGTTGAGAACGGCCTCACTTGTTGCCCGCTATCGCGATATCTCCAAGAGTGCCACGCCTCAGTGAGCGTCGGTACTCCTCGAGCGCTAGTAATTCAGCAAATACTTTCTCGTGCTCGGCAGCTTGCTCTATCGGATCGGTGCGCTGCAATTGACCTTTAACCTCTTCTACTCGACGTGACGCATCAAGTTCTAGTAGGCGAGCTACGACACTGGCTGCATAATGCGCGTCGTAGCCAGACTGCGCGGGCAACGACTCGACGGCTAGCTCACGTACGATGCGGCGATCTTCATCATCAGCGCAGACCTCAAGTACCGCATCAATCCAAGCGAGTCCAGCACGATCTTTCGTCGGCCCACCGGCTTTCATGATTGCGGCGTGCACTCCTTGGGCACTTGCGTGCGTGTATGCCGATGCCTCAACACTTTCGTACCAATCAGCCACCGCGGCAGGCTGCTGGAGTACACATTTGAGAGCTTCGCGCTCAACGACGAGACCGGGATCTCGCGATCCACCTGCCGGCCCAGGGCGAGTTGCACCCGGTGTAGATCGGCCACTTTGCTGGACCGCCTTGGTCACACTTTCAACATCAAGGCCCAGCCAACCTGCCAACATGCGGCTGTATTCGGGGCGCAATGCCGTATCGCGAATCTTCGCAACCACCGGCGCTGCCTCCTTAAGCGCTGCTATACGCCCCTCGGCATTGTTTAGGTCATATCCGGTGAGGATGGACTTGATCGCGAATTGAAAAAGGGGCACCCGGGATTCAACAAGAGCCCTGATCGCGGTGTCGCCTTGGGCCAATCGCAAATCACACGGGTCCATACCCGACGCTTCAACTGCTACAAAAGTTTGGGTGACGAATCGCTGATCCTCTTCAAAAGCTCGAAGGGCCGCCTTTTGCCCCGCAGCGTCGCCGTCGAAGGTGAAGACAACCTCACCGCGCATCTGATCGTCGTCCATCAAAAGACGCCGCAAGATCTTGATATGTTCGCCGCCGAATGCGGTGCCGCACGTTGCGACCGCGGTCGTGACACCAGCTAGATGGCAGGCCATCACATCGGTATAGCCCTCAACTATGACCGCCTGCTGACTCTTGGAAATATCCTTGCGGGCCAGGTCGATGCCGTAGAGCACTTGGCTCTTCTTATATAAAGGTGACTCAGGGGTGTTCAAGTACTTGGGGCCTTCATCGTCATCAAAGAGCTTGCGGGCACCGAACCCGATAACTTCGCCGCCCAGGTCACGGATCGGCCAGACTAAGCGACCGCGGAACCGGTCGTAAATCCCGCGGTTACCTTGGCTCACCAAACCACCAGCCATCAGCTCTTGATCAAGAAAACCCTTACCGCGCAAGTGAGATGTGAGTGAGTCCCATGATTTGGGCGCGAACCCAACTCCGAAATGCTTAGCAGCTTCAGAGTCAAAGCCGCGCTCGGTCAAAAAGGTGCGGCCGATCTGCGCATCAGGGGTAAGTAACTGCTCCACGTAGAACGCAGCAGCGGCTTTATGGGCCTCAATCAATCTGGTGCGCTGACCTTGCTGTTTATTGATCGCGGCGCCACCTTCGACATAACGCAACTCAACCCCGGTCTTGACCGCGAGCTTCTCGACGACTTCAGCGAAACTCAGGTGGTCAATTTTCTGGACGAAGGAGAGCACATCACCGCCCTCCCCGCACCCGAAGCAGTACCACATGCCGCGGCTAGGGGTGACGTGAAAACTGGGGCTGCGCTCGTCGTGGAATGGGCATAAACCTTTGAGCGAGCCCCCGCCCGCCGCCTTCAAAGTGACGTATTCGCGGACAATATCGTCGATTTTGGCACGCTCGCGGACGAGCGCCACATCATCGTCGCGAATCCTCCCGGCCATGCCTCGAGTCTAAGTGCGGTTGGATATCCCCATGACCGCGACCGGGGATGACTCAGGGTTGGATGTCGACCAGCTGCGCCAGCTGACTCCTGGATGCCTGCTGGTCAATCACCTCAACAACGCGGGGTGCGCCCTGCCCCCACGCACAGTCACCGACACCGTGGTCGACCACCTGCACCTGGAAGCAATGATCGGGGGCTACGAGGCGCACAGTGATGCCAGCGGCCGTATTGCAGCGGTTTACCACTCGGTGGCCCAACTGGTGGGTGCGCGATCTGATCAGATAGCCCTACTCGAATCGGCGACCGCCGCCTGGCAGAAGGCATTCACGGCCATCCACCATCAGCGCCCGTTCGGCTCCGGCGATCGCATCTTGGTTTCCTCCTCTGAATACGCCTCCAATGTGCTGCCGATCATGCAACTGGTCAAGTCCCGCGGGGTGCGCCTCGAGTTCATCCCTGACGACGAGCATGGGTGCGTTGACGTCACCGCTTTTGCAAACCTCTTGGGTGATGACGTAGCCGCTGTCGTCATCAACCACTGCCCATCACAAAATGGCCTGATCAACGATGTTGTGGCCATTGGTGCGGCCCTTCGCGCTGCCGACTCCTCGGCTTGGTACTTAGTTGATGCCTGCCAATCAATTGGGCAACTGCCAGTGGCAGCCGGCGAGATTGGGGCTGATTTCATCAGCGCAACCGGGCGCAAATTCTTACGTGGGCCGCGCGGCACCGGTTTCCTTTATGCATCTGATCGCGCCATTGCTGAACTCGAACCATTCCCCCTTGACCTGCATTCGGCGACCTGGCAGCCAGATGGTTTCGAAGTCGCGCGGGGGGCGGTTAAATTCGAGTCTTGGGAAAAGTCCTATGCGGCAATTCTCGGGCTGGGGGCCGCGGTTGACTACGCACTGGACTGTGGCATCGAAGCCCTCTCGACTCGCATCGCGTATCTATCGCAATATGCACGAACCGGGCTTGACGCTATATCTCAGGTCACCGTAAGAGATCGTGGTTTGTCCAAGAGCGGAATAGTTACCTTCACGCATGGCCGCATTGAAGCCCAAACATTAGTTTCGCTGATCAGGGAAGCGAAAATAAATGTAAGCCTGTCAACTCCAGATTATGCTCGAGTAGATTTCGACTCCCGCGCTATAGCCGCAGTGGTGCGAGTCAGCCCTCACGCATACAACACGACAGCCGAGCTCGATAGTCTGCTCGAGTTGGTTACCAATGCCTGATGTTCACTCCCCTGGCCTCAACGCTGCCAGTGACGCCTCGCTCCGCTCCGCGCTCGCAAATGTTTCGGCGATTGCGTTAACTATCGCCGGCTGCGTTGTCTTCCTGCCGGCCGGTGCACTGTTACTTCTTCGCAATGCCGGCATCGGCGTCGGCGAGACCATAATCTACCTAGTACTTCTGCTCATCTGGCTCTTAGGCTTGTTGCCATTCGCGCGCCCGCATCGGGCTAGCATCCAAACAGCAGCGTGTCTTGCCCTTTTAGCTTCACCATTGCTGATGAATTCACCAGAAAGTTCTCAGTGGCTGCCGATCCCATTCATTGCATTTGCCGTGAGCTTTGGTGCCGCCTTTAGCTTCCGGTCAACTACAGCACTC
>WLHM01000108.1 GCA_009702725.1 Actinomycetota bacterium
CAAAACGGATATCCCATTCCTTGGGCGCGATGCGGTTGAACAGATTAAAGCCGCTGGCCCAAAACGACTCCTGGTTTCATTCGTCCTTGATGATCCCTCCATGATGATGTGGGGCGGAGAGTTACTGCTGCGCAATGGCGCCGCTGGTGGCAATGGGCAGGTGACCTCGGCAGCTTGGGGTACCACCCTTGGACGCTGCGTCGGGTTGGCCTATGTGTGGGACCGAACTGGTGGAGTGGTAACACCTGATTTCATTAATGAAGCAACCTGGCAAGTAAACGTCGGCGGGACGTTGGTAGCCGCCACCCTTTCGCTGCGCTCGCCATATGACCCAGGTTCAGAGCGCATCCGCGCTTAAACCTGCTCGTTCCGTCACCGCTGGGGCTTATACCTGCTCGTTCCGTCACAATTCGCCCTTTTTTTGACGGTTCCAGCAGGTTTAACGTTTGTGTCGGTTGACTACGAGTTGCAGACTCCGGTGCTCACCTCGTCAGTACTAGTTGCAGACTCCGGTGCTCACCTCGTCAGTACGAGTTACCGCGGCTCTGACCGCGCTGGCCAGCTGCGGTGCGGTAATCGCATATCCCGTCTTCGAGTCACCAACCCCGGCACCAAATACCATGCCGACGACTTCGCCACTTGGGCTCAGCAGTGGACCCCCTGAATTACCCGGCCGCAACTGGCCGCGAAAAGCGTAGAGCTCGCGCTCTACCCCAGCCTGGCCGTAGATGTCATCGCCCCGCGCGGTTACCACAGCACGAATGCGAGCCGGTGTTGCCGTGAGATCACCACCCCCGGGGAAGCCAACCGCAACCACCGGATCACCAGACTCTGCGAGATTGTCGGCTAACGTAAGTGGAGCAGCACGAAGTTCGGGTACGAGCAAAACTGCAAAATCAAGCTTTGGATCGAACGCGACAACTTTCGCCCGCAGGTATTTGCCCTGCCCAGAAACCTGCACTCGAGGTTCACTTACCCCAGCAACCACGTGTGCATTAGTCACGACATAGCCTGAAGCAACCACAAAACCTGATCCGCTGATCTCACTCAAGCACGCTTCGGCATCCCCTCTGACCTGAACTACCGAAGCACGGGCGGATTGCACGCCCCCGGCCTTCACGGATTGCGCATCAGGAGTTTCTACATCAGGGCCGGTGAACTCTGCTAGTCCAGAAAATACTCGAGGCACCGCGGTCGCACTTACGGCATCGCGCAGATTAGTGAAGGTGTTGCGCGCGATATCTGGTACAAGTTTGTCGAGTCCGATCAGCACTGATGACTGGCGAATATTCTTGGTCACCGCAGACGCCGGTAGATAGGCTACGGCACTTACTACAATCCATCCGACAATCGCCACGGCAAGAACATTGAGCGCTGCGCCCGCCAAGCTGTCGACCAACCGCACAGGGCGCCACGTGAGGCCCCCGCGCAGTCTTCGGCCCAGAAATGAGGCAACCAGCTGGCCGAGAATTGCGCTGACAACGATGGCGATGGCCAACACTGCAACGCGAATAAATCCAGAGTCTGTGTACTTAACAATTACGTCGGGCAACACGAAAGCCGCCAGGAGGCCGCCACCGATGAAACCGACAAATGAAAGCAGGCCCGCGACGAAACCTCGGCGCCAACCAGCCAAGGCAAAAACAATGAGCACGCCGATTAAAACCCAGTCGACGATGTTCACGTGGCATCAATGTCAACTACGCGCTCGGAGTCCCAAGGCTGCGACCACCCCACGCGATCGAACAGATTCGAAAGCACCCCGGCGGTGAAACCCCACACCACCATATTTCGCACTTGAAAGCCCGGCCCGATATAGCCGGATGGATGCCGCACTTGGCAACGGTTCGCTGGATCCGTTAACTCAGAAACCGGTATCCGGTAAACGTCAGCGACTTCGGCCAGATCTTGCGCACGTACCGGCGAGGGTTCGCGCCACCAACCCATTACCGGGGTCACGACGAAGTCATAAACTGGCAACCATAAATCAGGTAGCTGCCCGAAAATAACAACGCCAGCAGGATCAAGACCAGTTTCTTCCTGCGCTTCACGTAAGGCTGCGGCAGCAGCGTCAGTATCGGAGTCATCAAGTGCTCCACCGGGGAAAGCTGGCTCACCCGCATGAGCGCGCATCGTGCTTGCTCGTTGAATCAATAGGACATCGGGGCCTAATTCACTCTCACCTAGAAGTACCAATACCGCTGAGTGCCGCCCTTGGTCATCTGGCGGAACAAATCTCGTAATACTTTCAGCCGTGATGTCACGCATTACTTCTACCACCGGCTGCAACCAAATTGGCAACGTAGCAGCCACCGGCTCATCCACGATGCCAACGCGCGACCAGGTGGTCATGCTGGGCCTTGGTCTTTAACTAGTTTCGCCGCGACTTCTGGGTCGGTGGGGCCCTCGCCATATGACGGGCACCACTGCGCAATATTGCACGCGCCACACGCCGGCTTCTTCGCGTGACAACGGCGGCGTCCGTGCCAAATCACCAACTGCGACATACGAGTCCACTCCTTGCGGGCGAATAACGCCATGAGATCGACTTCTACTTTATTCGGATCAGTGTGGACACTCCAGCCGAAACGACGGGCAAGACGTCCGACATGGGTGTCAACGGTTATGCCCGGTACGCCAAATGCTTCCCCTAACACCACATTTGCGGTTTTACGACCAACTCCAGGCAGGGTGACAAGTTCATCAAGTGAGGCTGGCACCTCACCGCCGTAACGATCACAAAGTACTTGACCAATGCCCTGCAGAGTTAATGCTTTTTGCCGGAAGAATCCGGTGGAGGAAATCAGCGCTTCTAGATCCGCGCGATCGGCAGCCGCATAACTTGCTGCACTCGGGTACCTGGCGAAGAGATGCGGAGTAACTTTGTTCACTCTTCGGTCTGTGCACTGAGCGCTCAGCACGGTGGCGGCAAGTAACTCAAGTGGCGTGGTGAAATCTAATTCACATTTAACATCCGGGTATTGCTTGGCCAGCGCAGTCAACATCAAGCGGGCACGCTTCTTGGTGGCCGCCTGATCTTCCATCCCCCCAGCGTATGGCGACAGGGATCGAGTTATTCGGTAGGCGCACCCGCGGTTGCGGCGGCTCATCCCAATACGGCACAATGGGGCGACTTCAGCAAGTGGCGCAGGCCGGGAACATAGATTCGTGGAGGTGACCATGGAAGACGTGTTTATGCAGGCTCCTATGTTCACCGCCCTGGAGCCCGATGCCGCCGCTGCTTTGCGCGCCTCACTTACTGAACAAAGTCTCGCCAAAGGCGTAATCTTATTTGCCGAGGGTGAGCCCGGTGATCGTCTTTATGTAATCCTCGAAGGCAAAATCACGTTGGGACACACTTCTGTTGACGGCCGCGAATCACTGCTCGCAGTGCTCGGCCCCGGTGAAATGTTCGGTGAACTAAGTTTGTTCGATCCCGGGCCGCGCGCATCAACAGCAACGGCCCTGACAGATGCTGTGGTAGCTGGCCTGGGCCACGAGCAGCTGAGCCCGTGGTTGACCGGGCGCCCCGAGCTTGCAAGTGCCTTACTCCAAGGCTTAGCGCGCCGGTTGCGGCGTACGAATGAGGCAATGGCTGACTTGGTTTTCTCTGACGTACCCGGGCGCGTTGCTAAAGCCCTGATGGACTTAGGCGAGAAATTCGGTGAGATAACCCCCGAAGGCCTTTTGGTAACCCACGACATGACCCAAGAGGAGATCGCCCAACTAGTCGGGGCGTCACGCGAAACAGTAAACAAAGCACTGGCCGATTTCACCCAGCGCGGCTGGATCCGACTTGAGTCACGGCAAGTGATGGTGCTCGATGTCGAGCGTCTTGGCCGCCGCGCTCGTTAAATTATTTCTGCAGAGATTTCGCCGGCGTCACGAAGGTGCTGCAATTGAGCGCGCACCGATAACTCAGCTGCCGGCCACAATTCACGCAGGGTGTTGAAATACACGATCGCAACAACTTCTGCGGGCGAGTTGGCGCCCGCTGCCACAGCGGCACGCACATCATCAAGCCGCGCAATGCGGTGCTCGAGATATTCCGTCAGGATCTTTGTTGGGGCATCAAGGATCGGCCCATGCCCCGGCAGAATTCTCTCGATGCCTTGGCGCTCGGCCAGATCACGTAGGCGGGCCAAGCTCACGAGGTACTCACTTAGGCGGCCATCGGGCCAGGCCACCACGGTGGTACCGCGGCCAAGAACCGTATCGCCGGTAAGTAGCGAACCTTCTTCAGGCAGCAGGAGGCAGACACTGTCTGAAGTGTGGCCGGGGGTTGAAATTACCTGTACTTCGAGATCGCCAGCGGTGACAACATCACCGGCGTCTAAGCCCTCGCCACCGTGGCGATGCATTGGATCCACGGCGCGCACTGGCGCACCGGTTAATTCACCAAGGCGCCTAGCCCCTGCCGAATGATCGATGTGACCGTGGGTTAAAAGAATTGAAGTGATGCGTGCATCGCGTGCGGCCACTTTTGCAACTACTTCGAGCAGGTGGTCTTCGTCAGCTGGGCCGGGGTCGACAATGATCGCCTCGGCCGCACCCGGTGCATGCAGTAGCCAGGTATTAGTACCATCCAAAGTCCAGGGCGACGCATTCGGAGCCAGCTCGCAGGTGGCGGCAATTGTCTTTGCCCCACTGGCCCACTCATCGGTTGAGCCGATGAAGGGAAGTATTCGACCGGTCACCGATGCATCCCCGTGAGTTCGGATAATTTCGGCGCTGGCTGATTGTCTATCAGGATTTCTCCGGTGTCGGCATCAACGATGGCCCAAACCTCGGTGCCATCGTTGGCAATGCGTGGTCGAGGTAGCTTGGGTCTGATTACGCGATTGCGCGCCGCCTCAAACAGGTCATCCCCACTATCGTGCTCAGCCAGCCATTGCAGGGCCATCAGAGTTGGAAGCAGCAGCGGCAGACGCCCGGCAGCGCTTTCGGCTAACGCAGCCGCAGGGGATAACCAGGTGACTAAATCAGTCTCGGTGCTCAAGGAAGTCGCTATTTGCTCTTCGGGCATCCGGGCTAGAAAAAAACGGGCGCTATATCGGGTCGGTACATCTTCCGGAGTCACCCAGTGATCAGCAAGCACAAGGTCACCGGGTTCCTTCCGCAGAGTAACCCCGGTCTCTTCCAAGACTTCGCGTACTGCGCAGTTGATATACCCGGTAATGAGATCGCCGCTGGTGAAATCAGCATCATCAACCCGACCGCCCGGGAAGACATACATGCCCGGTGCAAATCGCATTGTTTTTGATCGGCGCATTAAGAAGGTTTCG
>WLHM01000109.1 GCA_009702725.1 Actinomycetota bacterium
CGGGCTCGCACCAAACATCTCACTGGTGCTTGCCTGATAGAAACGAATACCGGTATCAACGCTCCGAATCGCTTCAAGCATGTTGATGGTGCTCACGCCTGTTGCCTCTGCGGTATAGACCGGCTCATCGAAGCTCACGCGAACATGTGATTGCGCGGCGAGGTTATAGACCTCGTGGGGGCGGATGTCGTAAACCAGTTGCGACATGCGCGCAGCGTCGGTGACATCACCGTAATGAAGATGCAAGTTCTTGCCCGGGATGTGGTCGTCGTGGTGGATGTGGTCAATGCGCGATCGGTTGAAGGTCGATGACCGGCGCACGACCCCGTGGACCTCGTAGCCCTTTTCGAGGAGTTGCTCGGCCATGTAGGAGCCGTCTTGGCCCGTCACACCGGTGATAAGTGCGCGTTTTGCTTCTGACAAGGCTTCCTCCGACCAGTGGCGTGCGAACCCCGTCAGCCTACCGTCACTCTAGACTCAGCAATGTGATGAGCCCGGTGGTTGCAGTAGTCGCTACCTATCGCCCGGATGCCGAATCGCTGCTGGCCCTGCTAGATGACCTAGCCCGCGATGGCGTAACCACGATCGTCGTTGACGACGGGAGCCCGTGCACTTTTGATCCCTTGCTTCGCGAGGTTGCGGGTCGAGTTGCCGCTGGAACTCCCGTGAAAGTGCAGCGCTTTGGAAGTAACGACGGCATAGCCCGCAGCCTTAACGCCGGTGTGACCACGGCTCAGGCTTTGAAGGCACCCTGGCTTTTGACTTTGGATCAGGACACCAGATTGCCGGTGGGGGTAATCGAGCAGTTACTTGCGACAGCTGAGCGGGCGAAGAAAGCCGGCCTCGTGGTTGGCGCAATCGGCCCAATCATCGGCGATGCAAGTGGCGGCGATATCAAGTATCCGACGCGCGAGGTCAACGGCTTCGCCACCACCGCCGAGATCGTGCAGAGCGGAGCGATTTGGTCGGTCGCAGCTTTGCAGGAAATTGACGGTTTCGACGAACGCCTCGGCATCGACGCTGTTGATGCGGCGGCCTGCCTACACCTGCGGCAGATCGACTACCAGGTTCTTGTTGATGGTGAGGCCCGCATTACCCATCGCGTCGGCAATGCGCGGGCGGTGCAGGTGCTTGGGCG
The DNA here is from genome assembly GCA_009702725.1 of Actinomycetota bacterium. Taxonomy (GTDB): domain Bacteria; phylum Actinomycetota; class Actinomycetes; order S36-B12; family S36-B12. Next base: position 1,139 of record WLHM01000109.1, read on the forward strand.
AACCGTGCTGGCGACCGGCCACAGCGCGGATCGCCGCACCACGATGGTGCGCAATCGCCTGCGACTAGCGCCGGCCGAGTTCATGCAGTCACCGATCCAAGGCCTGCGCACCATGCGGCGCCTCGCGGTGAGCACCGCTTTGGCCGTCACGGTCGAGGATGATCGCTGGGCTAAGGCCAAAGCGAGCGCTCGGGGCTTGTTTCCGAAGCGGCGGGGGTAGCCTTCAGACATGAAGGGCATCATTCTCGCCGGTGGCACCGGCAGCAGGCTCTGGCCGCTCACCAAAGGTGTCAGCAAGCAATTGTTACCCGTCTATGACAAGCCGATGATTCACTACCCGCTCGCGACTTTAATGGAAGCGGGACTGCGCGAAATCTTGATCATCACGACGCCGGAGGATTCGCAGTCATTCTCGCGCCTCCTTGGCGATGGCAGTGATCTTGGCATGACGATCAAGTACGCCGTGCAACCAAAGCCCGAGGGCTTGGCGCAAGCATTCTTAATCGGCGCTGATTTTCTTTCCGGCGACAAGGCCGCGTTGATCCTCGGCGACAACCTCTTCCATGGTCAAGGCCTTGGACACAAGCTAACAGAACTAACCGAACTATCCGGCGCACATGTGTTCGCCTACGAAGTCGCGAATCCATCCGAGTACGGAGTCGTTGCCTTCGATCAAAATGGTGTCGCGCTTTCAATTGAAGAGAAGCCGGTGAAGCCGAAGAGTAACTACGCGGTGCCCGGGCTCTATTTCTATGACGAAACCGTCGTCGAAATCGTCAAAGGAATCAAGCCGAGTGCTCGCCGTGAACTTGAAATCACCACCCTCAATGAGCACTACCTAAATGCTGGCACCTTGACCGTAACCGTGCTTGAGCGCGGCACCGCATGGCTCGACACCGGCACCTTCCGCTCACTCCAAGATGCTGGTGAGTTCGTACGCGTGATCGAAGATCGAACAGGTACCAAGGTGGGCTGCGTCGAAGAGATTGCTTGGCGCAATGGTTGGATCACTACCGGCGAGATGATTGCAGCTGCCGAGCCACTACTTAAAAGTGGTTACGGCGACTACCTAATGCGGCTAGCCGCGCACTGAGCAGCACCCCGTCAATTTAATATCTGGTATTAGATTTACGGGATTACTTACGGCGAATTTTCGATCGAACTTTGCGTAATGACTCCGAAGCCCGCCAGGTGCGACTCGATAAAATCGCGGCAAGTGCAGCGGTATCGGCAGCGGTGCCGCCTACAGCGCTGGTCAATACCGTGGGCCGGGCCAAGATCTGCTGGAAGAAATCCACCAGCCCGTTGCTGAAGCCCTGCCAAGAGTGTTCGGCAATGGCTCGGTGCAGATCTGCAACCCGTTGCCGCGCGGCATCATCACTTGCAAGTAGTTGCTCTAAGTCAGTTGCAAAAGCCTCGACCGACCAATGCTTTGGTAACCCGGTGATGCCAGCGATCTCTTTTAGCGGCCCGAAGTCAGCAAATGTTGACGGCGTGCCGAGGATCGCAGCCTCATAGGGCACTAGGCCGAAACCTTCGGCGCTGGACGGATAAAGCACCGCCGCCGCGTTGGCGAGCAGCCAAGCGCGGCTCTTGCCCGTTAGGTGGCCAACGGTATGGGCGGCGCCGCGTAAATCAACATGTGTTGACAGCAATGCATCCTCGGCCACCTTCGAGCTACTGCTCTTAACATGCAAGCCGGCGAGGACGAGGTCACAGGCCTGGCCAGCTTGCAACACCCGCTGCCACACCGCGATAGCGAAATCACGATTCTTATGCTGGAAGTCATTGCCGAGCACAGCGACAAATCGCTTGCCGCCCAGTGCCGCAATAGTTGCATCAAGATCGGCATCAGGCGCGTCGGGCGCGCTGGCTCCCACAATGTGGTCCAAGCCGAGGGGCAACGGTTGCACGCGCTGCGGATCAAGGCGTGGCACCTCAGTTAGCAATCTATTTGCAACGTCAGCGCTTATCGCGGTGATGCCATCAACGCTGAGCGCGATGCGGCGCTGTAATGCCCGATAGGTGCCCCAAGCTTCGGGGGAACCGTGGTAGCGCGGAATGTCATAAGCGATGAGATCTAAGTAGGTGGTAACAACCCGCCGACCCAAAGCGCGAGCATCACCGATATTGCTGCGACCGTCAATTTGATTTGGATACCAAACGATGTCGCATTGGGCGATCCCTTCCCCCGCCGCGACAATGCGGACTCGGTCAAGGTCGGCTAGGTGCCGCGCGTACGAGGGCAGTTCTTTGATACCGACCACATAGATCGCCTCTATGCGGTCATCCTCGGCCATCGCGGTTATTGCCGCCGTTGTCAGAACTTGCGCGCCGGTTTCATGCGGCCCCAACCAGGTGGCGTCAATGGCAACCGTTAGCCGCCGACCCGGCTTACGGGCTTCCTGCGCCGAGAAAGCTGAGGTGCTTGGGTCAAGCGCCTCCTTAGCGTCTATCGCTGCTAATGCCATAAGCGTGCTGGCTTTAGCGACGTCCATGTGTTGGGTCATGAAGTGGTCGTGCCAGAGCCCGCGCTCAGCGGCGCCCAAGAACCAAGCCGCCAATGCCCCTTCGTCATCCTCGGGCAAGGGGCCAACTAAATCTTGGGCATCCTCGGCAATCGCGATCACGACACCACTGGGGGCGGTAGCGCGCACCCAAACCTCATTTGCACCGGTACCGGCAACAAGGGAGCAGGTGACTATTCGCGGATCACTATCGAAGCGTTTGGTGAACTCACTCATGCGATCCATCGTCAGCAAGGCCGGATCACCCATTACACGCAACTGGCGCCCGCGCGAAGTCTTCAGCGGCTCCATCACAAGGCCTCGTAACTACGTTGCAGGTTTGGGTTTAATGCCGACGAGTAATACGGATCTAGGGCACAGGATTCAGCCCAGCGCTTCGAGAACAAAGCCTGCTCGGCCGGATCGGGCTTCTTACGCGCCATGGTGGCACCTTCATAGTGGGTGAAGTGGGCGTACGGAGTCCACGCTACGCGATAACCAGCCGCCCTGGCTCGCAGGCAGAAGTCAACGTCATTGAAATCTTTTGCAAACTCTGTATCGAACCCGCCCAAATCATCAAACACGCTGGTGCGAACGAGCATCGCGGCTGCTGTTACGGCACTGTAGTTGCGCGGGGTCAACACCGAACCGAAATAGCCTGGCTCCTTCGCGGGCTTACTTATCCACACGTGGGTTGGCCCTGATGGCAGCAACACCATCCCGGCATGTTGCAACCTGCCGTCGGGATAACTGAGTTTGCAACCGGTGATAGCAACTCCGTCAATCTGACCAAGTTCGAGCAGGCGAGTGATCGGATCAGGCTCGAAGGCAGTGGTGTCGTCATTAAGTAAAAAGAGGTAATCACCTGTTGCTGCCGAGCGCCCGGTGTTGATCGCTTCGGAAAAGTTAAATGACTCGGTTCGGTACACCACCTGCTTATCGGCTCCAAGCACCGGCGCAATATCTCCGGTGCTCACCACGATGATTTCGAGTTGTATCTGTGACTCCATCGCCCGCAGTGAAGCGACTGCATCGTCGACAAATCTGCCGGTCGCCGCTTGGTTTGGCGTGCCGATGGTCGGAATGATTACCGACACCAGGTGGTCTGCCTTAATGCGCGGATGGACGGCGTTTAAGCCCGGCACTTTGCTGGGCAGTGCTGAACCACCAACACCAACCTCATCGCCAAAAGTGCGGTTGAGGTACTCCTGCTGCGCCCGTGCGGTTGATTGCTGCGCCCACGGCTTTGCATCGATCGTCAACGCCGTTGACCCACTCCATGCCCGCCAGTGATAGAGCGGCTTGGGGATGTGCACGACATTGTGCAGATTAGGGAGTAGTCGCAATGCGACATCAAAATCCTGTGCTCCATCCATCTCGGTGCGAAAACCGCCGATGGCTTCGACGATTTTTTTCCGAAACACGGTGAAGTGGCATAAATACATTTGCGTCAGTAAAAGCTCGGGTGAGAAATCTGGTTTTGCATAAAGTTCGAAGTGATTACCTCGGGTATCGATCTTGTCTTCGTCTGAGTAGACGATGTCGACCGCGTTGCCCGCAGCCAATTGGCCTTCAATTGTCGCGGAGAACTCAGCGAAGCAACGCCGGTCAAGTGCATCATCGTGATC
>WLHM01000011.1 GCA_009702725.1 Actinomycetota bacterium
TCGAGGGCGGCCTCACGAATAAGTTCAGCCACCGCAATCTCAAGTGGCTCATCTGTGACTTCGCCATCAGGATAGAGCATCGGGCCTTCAGGTAACAGGCTCGCAAACTCGTCAGCAAGAACCGTGAGGTTTTCACCACTGAAGGCTGAAACCGGAACAATCGATGCCCAGGTACCGTCCAGTTCGGCAGCTAGTTCACCTACCTGATGCAGATGCTCAGCTAATAACGCGCGCGAGAGGGTATCTGCTTTGGTGACAATTACTACGATCGGAGTGCGCCCCAGCGCGATTATTTGCTTGGCAATGAACTTATCGCCTGGCCCAATCTCCTCGTTCGCCGGTAAACATAAGCCAATTACATCAACACTCGACCAAGTTTCGCGCACCTCTTCATTTAGTCTTTCGCCCAGTAAGGTTCTTGGCCGATGGAGACCAGGTGTATCAACGAGAATGATCTGCGCATCCTCGCGCGTGAGAATGCCGCGGATGGCACGTCTGGTGGTTTGCGGACGATCCGAAGTGATGGCGACCTTTTGGCCGACGAGTGCGTTCGTGAGAGTCGACTTACCGGCATTTGGCCGGCCAACTATGGACACAAATCCACTGCGGTGAGTCACGTCAATAGCCGCTCTAGAATTTCACCGGATGCAGAGCATCGAAGTACCGGGGTGCCATCGCCGGCAAAATTACGGATCAAACTTAAATCAGCTTGCTCCGCCCCCAAAATAACCGCTAGCTCCAGCCCCCGCGCACCTGCGGCAACGCACTGGGCTATCGCGAGTTGAATAGCAGAGAGGCGAAACTCCCCCACACTGATACTCGCGCCCGAATAGGTTCTACCCATTTCATCTCGGACGGCAGCTCCCTCGGTTGCCGCAATGCGACTTCGTGAACCCATCGCCAAGGTAATCAACTTCGCGTCTTCGGCGCCTAGTTCATTGCTCATGGGCACTGCTTTCAGCAATAGGCTCGGCCGACATTCTTTCGGGTTCAAGCAATACGGTACCGATGCGATGGCGGCGTCCGCCACCCTGCTCGGCCGTTAACCGCCAGCCAAACTCTTCAACAACAGCACCAGGTATCGGGACCCGGCCAAGGCGCTTAGCCATCAAGCCTAAGACGGTATCGACACCTTCTTCTTCACCGTCAATTTCAACTCCGACTAGATCAGCGAAATCCTCGACGTGCAGGCGGGCGCTCACTCTGAAGGCTCCATCAGGCAATTCGGCAACTTCAGGGGCGGCAGTGTCGTATTCGTCAGCGATTTCGCCAACGATTTCTTCAAGGGCATCCTCAATAGTGACCAGACCGGCCGTACCGCCGTATTCATCTACAGCGATAGCCATATGCACACGCGCAGACTGCATATCACGAAGTAATGAATCCACCGGCTTGCTATCAGGCACAAAATACGGTGGACGCATCAGACTCTCAACGAGCTCATCATGTTCAGCGTCACGGTGCTCGAACGTTCGTCTCATCATGTCCTTGAGATACACAACCCCCACCACGTCATCGGCATTTTCACCGATAACAGGGATCCGTGAGAACCCGGAGCGCAACCCAAGTGACATAGCTTGGCGGAGTGATTTACCGCGTTCGATAAAAACCACCTCGGTGCGCGGCACCATGACTTCCTTGACGAAAGTATCACCCAACTCGAAAACTGAGTGGATCATCTGGCGTTCATCGTCTTCAATCAAGGCATCTGCCTTGGCCTGATCAACTAACTCAAGTAATTCGGCCTGTGACGCGAATGGCCCCTCGCGAAAACCTTTGCCTGGTGTGAGCGCATTACCAATATGAATTAGGAGGGTAGTCAGTGGGCCGAGCACGGCCGCGAGAAAACGTGCTGGTCCAGCCGCACTGAGGGCAATTCGCTCAGCATGCTGGCGGCCCAAGGTGCGTGGGGCTACACCAAGTGCGACATATGCGATCACGACCATGATGACTACCGCAAAAGCCAGCGCACCCCCAACCGGCCAGGTGCCATGCACTGTAAATACGTCATACGCAGCAAAAGTGATCAACGCTGTTGCCGTTACGGTCGCCGAGGTGGAAAGGAAAAGCAGAACATTTACGTACCGAGCCCGATCAGCCAGAACCACCAACAACTTCTCGGCACGCTTACCTGATTCACGCCTAATATCGTCGATCCGGCCGCGTGATACCCGATTGATGGCTGTCTCGACACTGATCAACAGGCCAGCCAAACCAATAAGCCCAATCGACAGAACGATGCACCAAACATCAACCGCGGTCATTTGGACCCTGCATTCTGCAGCTGCCAAGTCGAGAGCAGTTCATCATGTAGAGCAAACATCTCGGCGTGATCGTCATCGGTCATATGGTCGTAGCCAATCAAATGAAGCACCCCATGAATAGTCAAGAACTGCAACTCCTCATCAAGGTTACGTGAAAATTCGGCCGCCTGCTCCTGCGCCACCTGTGGGCACAACACGATGTCACCTAGTAAGCCTAATTCAGGTACCACTCCAATAGGTGCGCTTCGAAGTTCATCCATCGGAAATGACAACACGTCTGTTGGCCCGGGCTCATCCATCCACTGCAGATGTAACTCGGACATCTCAGCGGCATCAATTAGGCGAATACCAAGCTCGACATCTGGGTGAATCCGCAACTCCGTAAACAATAATGTGGCCAACTTTGCTAATGCTTGCGTATCGCACTCAACTGAGGTTTCATTCGACACCATCACGCCTGTCCCGATCACCGCCCACACCTCATTTAGGCGCTCGTTCTGCGTCGTATCGATCGTAGGCGTCGACAATACGGCCAACCAACTTATGCCGAACAACATCTTGTGAGGTGAGTCGGCAGAACGCCACATCTTCAATACCCTCAAGAATTTCGCCCACTACGCGAAGCCCGCTTGTAGTGCCACTGGGGAGATCAACCTGAGTTACGTCGCCGGTGATAACCATCGTTGAGCCGAAACCAAGGCGCGTCAAAAACATTTTCATCTGCTCGGCGGAGGTGTTTTGGGCTTCATCCAAAATAATGTATGCATCATTCAAGGTACGCCCGCGCATGTAGGCGAGAGGCGCGATCTCAATCGTGCCGCTGGTGATTAGCCGAGGTATCGAGTCAGGGTCAATCATGTCGTGCAACGCATCGTAGAGCGGCCGAAGATAAGGATCAATCTTCTCCGACAAGGTGCCGGGCAAGAATCCCAGCCGCTCACCAGCCTCAACCGCTGGTCGAGTCAGGACGATGCGATTCACCCGCTTGGCCTGCAGCGCTTGGACCGCTTTCGCGACCGCCAGATAAGTCTTGCCGGTGCCAGCGGGGCCGATGCCAAAGACAACCGTGTTGTTATCGATGGCATCTACGTAGCGCTTCTGATTTAAAGTTTTGGCGCGGATAGTGCGACCGCGATTACTAAGAATATTCGAAGTTAACACTTCGGAAGGGCGCGCACCCGTGCGCAATAAGGAAATACTGCGCTCAACCGACTCCACGGTCAACGCCTGCCCGGTGCGGAGCATCGCCAACATCTCGCTGAAGAAAACCTCAATAATGCCGACATCACCGGGGGTTCCGTTGAGAGTTATCTCATTGCCGCGGACTAAGACGTCGCATTCGGGGAATGATTTTTCAACGAGGCGTAAGAACTCGTCATCAGAACCGATGAGTGCCACCATTGATTGCGAGTGCGGCACTGTGATTTTTGCCTGAGCCTGCCCGGCGTCAGGTGCAGATGCGCTCATCCTGGCGGCCAACTCATCGCCCGGCCACCAAGAACATGTGCATGCACATGGTGAACACTTTGGCCACCATCTTCACCAGTATTGAACACAATTCGATAGCCCGCATCCAGCCCCGCTGAATTTGCCACCTCACCGGCTGCCCTTAATAGCCGGCCGGCTAAAGCGGGATCGTCACTCGACATTGCTAGGGCATCGTCGTAGTGAGTCGTTGGGACAACCAACAAGTGGGTTGGAGCCTGCGGTGAGATATCCGAGAAGGCCACTACCTCACTGGTGCGCATTACCTCAGCCGCTGGGATCTCCCTCGCAACGATGCGACAGAAAAGGCACTCGCTCATAACGACGATCCTCCCACGGTGGGGCTACCCCAGTTACGGGTAGCCGACAAAACGGCAGTTGCAACGGCACCGGCCGCCGATGACCGCAGCACACTTGGGCCTAGACGCGCCTCATAAGCACCGGCTGCCCGAAAGATGGCTCGCTCGTCTTCGCTAATACCGCCCTCGGGCCCAACTATTAGCACTACCTCGCTGGCTCCCTCACGATCGGCAATCGGCACCTCGAGCAACGGGGTGATTGCTTCCTCGTGCAACACAATTGCCGCCCCGGCACCGGACGAGGCACCGGCGATGAGTTCAGCTACCTGAGCCGTTGTTGCTAGCTCGCCGAGCACGGGCCAACGGGCCCGCCTAGCTTGCTTGGCCGCAGCGGTTACTGCTGCCTGCCATTTACTTCGAGCCTTGTCGATACGATCAGGGGCCCACTTGGCGATTGACCGGCCCGCCGCCCAAGGCACGATCACATCGACCCCTACTTGGGTTAGCAAGTCAATGGCAAGTTCACCGTGCTCACCTTTTGGGAGTGCCTGAACGACCGTAATGTGAAGTGGAGCTGTCGATTCAATTAGCACCTTGCCAACGCGCACCCGCAAGTTCTCCTTGCCACTTACACTCACGACGGTGCCCTGTACCCGCAGGCCAAGGCCGTCAACAAGTTCAACCGCCTCCCCAATGTTGAGGCGCAGTACCGACACCGCGTGACGGCCTTCGGTGCCTGCCAGAGGTATTTCTTGATCTACCTGTACCTGGAGCAGGTCTGGATCTGCAAGATAAAAGACGGGAGCACTCACCGCGGGGAAAACGCATCCTTTAGGCGAGTAAATAGGCCGCCCCCAGCCTCGGTACCGCCATCACCAACCCGAACTACGTCTTCCGAACGTAAATCCGCGAGTTGTTTGAGTAACGTGGCTTGAGCATCATCAAGCTTCGTTGGAATCGCAACATCTATGTGTACGTAGAGATCACCGCGACCACCACCCCGCAGCCGAGCTGCACCGAGTCCACGCAACGTGAGAATCGCACCAGGCTGGGTTCCCGGCCGTACATCGATCTCCTGCTCACCATCAAGAGTGTCGAACTTCACCTTGGTACCAAGTGCCGCTGATGTCATCGGCAAAGTTAGAACACAATGCAACTCATCGCCTTGGCGCTCGAACACGGAGTGTGGCTGCACCATGACTTCGATGTATAGATCCCCCGCTGGACCGCCATTGGGCCCAACTTCGCCCTCACCTGTTAGTTGAATTCGAGTACCGGTGTCTACCCCGGGCGGTACTTTGATAGTGATCGTGCGGCGGGTTCGAACCCGACCATCGCCAGCACATTCGTGGCAAGGATGCGGGATCGTGCTGCCGAACCCTTGGCAGGTCGGGCAGGGCCGCGATGTCATGACCTGTCCAAGGAAGGACCGCTGCACCTGCTGGACTTCGCCCCGACCCTTGCACATCACACAAGGAACGGCTTCGCTATTCGAAGCGGTACCTTTGCCACCACAAGTTGCGCAGCCCGCCGCAGTATCTACCGTTATGTCTCGAGTCTCGCCGAAGACCGCTGCTGAAAGCGTGATCTGGATTCGAATCATTGCATCCTGGCCGCGACGTGCACGAGTGCGCGGGCCTCGCTGCCCTCCGCCGCCGCCGAAAAATGCGTCCATGATGTCGCCGAAATCAAAGCCTTGGGAGTTCCCGCCGCCACTACTGCTGAGCGGATCACCACCTAGGTCAAACATTTGACGCTTTTCAGGATCACTGAGTACTTCATAGGCGGCCGTGATGATCTTGAACCGCTCCTGGCTTTGTAAATCTGGGTTCACGTCAGGATGCAACTCACGTGCTAATTTTCGGTAGGCCTTCTTGATCTCATCCGGGGTCGCATCACGCGCAACTCCAAGGAGGGCGTAATAGTCGGGGCCGGCCGCTCTCACTGCTCATCCAAAATACGGCCGACATACTGCGCGACAGCCTGCACGGCGGCAATATTGCCCGCGTAATCCATGTGGGTCGGCCCAACCACTCCGAGGGAGGCCACTGTCGAATCACCAATGCCGTAACGAGCAGTCACCACCGAAGTTGACTCCATCGCCTCAACTGGATTCTCATGACCAATTCGCACGGTTACCGATGCGTTACTCGAAGATTCTCCGAGCAATCTAAGCAATACCACCTGCTCTTCGAGTGCTTCAAGAACCGGTTGGATAGAAAGCGGGAAGGCATCTCCATATCGAGCCAGGTGCGCAGTGCCACCGAGTACCACTCGTTCATCGATACGTTCAGTAACAGCATCGAGTAATGTCGCTTGAATAATTGTCACCAGAGGTTGCATCTCAGCCGGGAATTGCCCGCTGAAAGTTGAAAGTATCTCTGGAATTGACGAGAACGGTTGGGCACTGACCGCCACGAGTAGCCGGGCGCGAATATCTCCAAGTGCAATCTCACTTATCGGCGCCGCACATTCAATGGTGCGTTGCTCCACCCGGCCGCTATCGGTAATCAAGACCATTATCAATCTCGTGGTGCTCAGGGCAATGAGTTCAATATGGCGCACACTGCTTCTTGACAAAGTCGGGTACTGCACAAGCGCCACCTGCCGCGTAATCTGCGCAAGGAGGCGCACCGTGCGCACCATGACATCGTCAAGGTCGACTGAACTATCCAAGAACTCTTGAATCGCGCGGCGCTCGGGTGAGCTAAGCGGCTTGACACCAGAAAGTCGATCAACGAAAAGGCGGTAGCCGAGGTCTGTTGGTACGCGCCCCGCACTGGTGTGCGGCTGGGCGATATAGCCCTCGTCTTCTAAGGCGGCCATGTCATTGCGAATTGTTGCAGGCGAAACTCCTAGGTTGTGGCGCTCGACCAGGGCTTTTGAACCCACCGGCTCATGGGTGGCGACGTAATCCTCGACGATGGCTCGGAGTACGGCAAGGCGCCGATCTTCTAGCATTTGCCCCTCCTTAACCCGTTTGCCACTAGCACTCCGCACTCGCGAGTGCTAACAATACGCCCTGTTCCGAATAGTGCCCGAAATACGTCGCCTGAACCTCCATCAGACATTCATCAGTCCTTAATCGGATAACCCCCGTACTGAAATCTTGCTCAGAGAAGGTTAGGGAGTGGAAAACCTCATTGGGGTGATGGATTTCGCCCCCGATTGGAGTGGGCGACGCACAATCGCAAGGTCCTCTCCGAGCACCACATTTACGCTAACGGCTCGACCGGCCGGCTCATCCGAGACGAACTGGATATACCCGTCAAACGATTCTTGAGCGGCCCACTCGGTGGCGACCAACAAATCGGCGCGTTCATCGCCCAAGGCGCGATCGATCTCTTGGTCATCTTCTGGGATCCCCTTGAACAGCAGCCACATGACCCCGACGTTAAGGCGCTGTTGCGTCTCGCCACGCTGTGGAATATCGCTATTGCAAGTAACCGGACTACCGCCGACATGATTTTTACCTAACCGCTTTTTGCCAGCGGTTACTGCAGGACACCACCTGTCTTTAGCCCAAACCCCTGAATGCGCACGTTTTGGTCGTGAAACCGGGCGATTATCTGCTTTTCACGACCAAAACGTGCGCATTCACCAACGGATTGATCTACTACTCTTCATTACCCGCAAAGCAGTTACCGTATAAAACAGAGAAAGTGCATTGACTCGAGGGGTTTGCGGTGCCGCCGATGCTGCCCACACCGGGCCGCACCGGGCCAACACCGAGTGCGAGGCGATCGATCGGTGCTGGACTAACTGGCGAATTAACGTCGGTACTTGGCACTTAGTGCTCCAATTGGTTCACGGGCCAATACCCAAACAGGCACCTACTTGCACGGTAATCCACAAACCGTCGTTCGCCTAGGGTTCCACGCAACTTTCTGGACCAGTCCTGCAAGCAACCGGCCCCCAACCAACAGCGGTCAGGGGCCAGCACCAGGATTTAAACACCCCAACTAGTGGCGGGGAAGGGTGCTACTCATCATTACCCTCAAAACATGACCCATCACAACGATATTCGTAGATTGTCACGTTTGAGGGGTTTAACGTGCCGCCGATGTTTCCCACACCGGGCCGCACCCAACCAACACCGAGTGCGAGACGATCAGTTGGCGCCGAACTTGCTGGTGAATAAACGTCGTTACTTGGCACTTAATGCTCCAATCCGTATACGGGCCAATACCCAAGCGGGCACCTGTAAATGATGGTAAAACACTCCCGACCTAAAACCAAGGGATTAGCGAGACTCACCCCGGGTTGCCCGAGAAAACAAGAGGGTGACCTGCCAGATGGGATCCCTTTGAACAGCAACCGCGGGACACCACCTGTTTTTGGCCCATACCCCTGAATGCGCGCGCTCAGCCCAGGAGATCTCGCACGACCGCATCGGCAAAAAGTCGACCGCGCGTTGAGACTACGAGCCGCCCACCGGCCAGCGCGGCTTCGTCCAACAAGCCATCACTTGCCAGCTTGGCAATAACCTGATCATCGAGACCCTCGACGGCGGCTAGGTCCAGGCCCGATGCCGTTCGCAACCCCAGCATGACCTGCTCCATCCGGATCTGCGTAGGCGTCAACACCTCACGTTGGTCAATTGGTAAGTCACCAGCGGTCAATTTCTGTGAGTATGAACGCGGGTGTTTTACGTTCCACCAACGCGCACCATCAATGTGACTATGGGCACCAGGTCCGATGCCCAACCAATCATCATTAAGCCAATAATGAATATTGTGTTGGCATCTTCCACCCGGCTTCGCCCAGTTAGAAACTTCATACCAAGTGAACCCGCGCTTGGTGAGCAGGTGATCGACTAATTCGTAACGGTGTGCAGCATCGTCATCATCGGGGCTTGCAACTGTTCCAGCCGCAACCTGCCGCGCCAGCGGAGTATTTGGCTCAACAATTAACGTGTATGCCGAAACATGGTCAACCCCTCCTGCGGTGACTAAATCAACCGAATCCCGCAAGTCCTGGTCAGTTTCACCCGGCGTGGCCATGATGAGATCTGCACTGATGTGCTCGAACCCAGCAGCCCGTGCCATTTCAATCGCGGCAGTGGCTGCACCCGCGGTGTGCGTACGATCCAGGGTTTTAAGTACTAAAGGAGATGCACTTTGCACTCCAAATGAGATGCGCGTAAAGCCCCCAGCGCGCAGTTGATCAAGCTTGGCCTGATCGACGCTGTCAGGGTTTGCCTCAGTGGTTATCTCGGCGTTCGAGGCGAATCCAAACTTTTGCTCGATCGCGGCAAGTATCGCCACGAGTGCCTTGCCGCTTAGCAGCGTTGGCGTGCCACCGCCGAAGAACACGGTTTCTACCGGGCGCCGGTCTGAGCCCATTTCATGGGCAGCAAGTTGTATTTCAGAGATCAACACCTGATCGAAAGTGTCGCGCTGAACCTGATTACCTAAATCAGTAGCCGTGTAGGTGTTGAAATCACAATAGCCACATCTAGTCGCGCAAAAAGGCACATGAACGTAGACCGAGAAGGGCCGCACCTTGACCTATTTCTTTGACGTGGTGTCCGAGGTGGAAAGCGCGGCGATGAAAGCCTCCTGCGGCACCTCAACCCGGCCCACCATCTTCATGCGCTTTTTGCCTTCTTTCTGCTTTTCCAGCAACTTGCGTTTACGGGTGATGTCACCGCCGTAGCATTTCGCTAACACGTCTTTTCTGATTGCGCGGATAGTCTCGCGAGTGATCACGCGTGAGCCAATTGCCGCCTGAATTGGCACCTCAAATTGCTGACGTGGGATCAACTCCTTGAGCTTGCCGGTCATCATTACCCCGTATGCCATGGCCTTATCGCGGTGCACGATGGCGCTAAATGCATCGACGGCGTCACCGTGCAGCAAAATATCGACTTTGACGAGATCCGCTTCTTGTTCACCAGTTAGTTCATAGTCGAGTGAGGCATAGCCCCGGGTACGCGACTTCAACTGATCGAAGAAGTCAAAGACGATCTCCGCGAGCGGGAGGGTGTAGCGCAACTCAACTCTGTCCTCGGATAAATAGTCCATGCCGAGCATGAGTCCCCGGCGATGTTGGCATAGCTCCATAACAGTGCCGACGAACTCGCTTGGCAAAATTACGGTACCTCGAACTATCGGCTCGAAAATCTTGTCGACTTTTTGGGTCGGGAACTCACTCGGATTAGTGACCACCAACTCGACACCTTCATCATTTAGCACCCGATACACAACGTTGGGCGCCGTCGAGATCAAATCCAGATTTGCTTCACGCTCAAGGCGCTCCCGCACGATCTCCATATGTAGTAACCCAAGGAAACCGCACCGAAACCCAAACCCGAGCGCAAGGGAGGTCTCGGGCTCGTAGACCAATGCCGCGTCGTTCAGCTTCAACTTGTCGAGTGCATCACGCAATTCTGGATAGTCAGAACCATCGATCGGGTAGAGCCCGGAGAAAACCATTGGTTTTGGATCGCGGTAACCACCGAGCGCCTGTGTCGCACCATGCTGCGCTGTCGTGACGGTGTCGCCAACACGTGATTGGCGGACATCCTTTACTCCCGTTATCAGGTAGCCAACCTCGCCGACTCCAATACCTTTACCCGGCACCGGCTCAGGTGAGATAACGCCCACTTCAAGTAGTTCATGAACTTCACCGGTCATCATCATTTTGACGCGATCCCGAGTCGCAATGCGTCCGTCAATAACCCGGACATAAGTAACAACACCGCGGTAGGTGTCGTAAATCGAATCAAAAATTAGCGCGCGTGCGGGCGCATCTGCATCGCCTTGGGGGGCCGGGATATCTCGGACGATGCGCTCGAGTAGCTCAGGTACGCCCTCGCCAGTCTTTGCTGAAATCTTCATTACGTCATCAGGATCACAGCCAATGATTCGCGCCAGTTCAGCGGCGTATTTCTCCGGTTGCGCGGCTGGCAGATCGATTTTGTTGAGCACCGGCACAATCGTCAAATCATTTTCAAGGGCCAGGTAGAGGTTCGCCAAGGTCTGGGCCTCAATGCCCTGCGCGGCGTCAACAACTAAAACCGCCCCCTCGCACGCGGCCAGCGAACGGGAAACTTCATAGGTGAAATCGACATGCCCTGGGGTATCGATCAAGTTCAGGACATAGTCGCCGCCATCTTGCCCGCGGTAGGGCAGCCGGACCGCCTGCGACTTGATGGTGATGCCCCGCTCCCGCTCGATATCCATCCGGTCGAGGTACTGGGCCCGCATCGAGCGGGCATCGACCACCCCGGTGGCTTGGAGCATGCGGTCAGCCAGGGTGGACTTGCCATGGTCAATATGGGCGATGATGCAGAAATTCCGGATAACCGCGGGGTCGGTGGCACCGGGCTGCGGGAGGGGCACTTGGGGTCCTTTGGGTAGATCGGCTGGGTGGATCGTTCGGTAAGCCTGAGTTCTAGCAGGGATCCGATTTGGGGTAACGCCCAGCCTACGGGTAGCCTTGGGCGGCGCCCGCATCCGTGAGGGCTCAAGTACCGTCCCAGACCCCAGAATAGAAAGTTGTCCCGTGGCGAACATCAAGTCGCAGATCAAGCGTAATCGGACCAATGAGAAGGCCCGTGAGCGCAATAAGGCCGTTAAGTCATCCGTAAAGACGGCCGTGCGCAAGTTCCGCGAGGCAGCAGCAGCCGGCAAGAGCACCGAGGCCAAAGAACTTGCCCGTGATGCCAACAGGGCCCTCGACAAAGCAGCCAGCAAGGGCGTTATCCACGCCAACCAGGCAGCCAACCGCAAGTCGTCAATCGCCAAGCGCGTCGACACCCTCTAGCTCGACCCGCAGGCACATGCCTAAGATCAACGCGCCCACGGTAATTGAACACCGTGAGCTTCGTCGCGCAGATCTATTGGTTGCTGCCACCGCACTGATCAGAAGCGGCAAAGCGTTCACGGTCGCCGAAGTTGCGACCCAGGTAGGACTCTCGCGGTCAGCTGTCTACGAGTATTACAGCAGCGCCGCGGACCTCATTGCCGACGTAATCGTGGACGAACTTGATTCGTGGGCCATCACCTTGCGGACCGCCACCACCGGTATCGAAGATCCAAAATCACTGGTGGACGCTTGGGTAACTTCGGTCCTGACTTACGTAGCCGACGGCCAGCACTCCCTACTTAAATCAGCGGCCTCCATCGAACTGCCACCAGCGCGCCGGGCACAGGTGGGTGCAATGCACGCTGATTTGATCAGCCCACTGATGACGGCACTATCAGGCCTTGGTAGCCCCAACCCCACTCAACTCGCGCACTATATTTGGGGAACGGTTCAGGCATCAATAGACCTTATTGAAACAACCGGCTGCGACCCCGTGGATGAAATCCAAGCAGTGTTGAATTTCATCCACGGAGGTCTTGCAAGTTCCGGTTCTAA
>WLHM01000110.1 GCA_009702725.1 Actinomycetota bacterium
AGTACGGGTATCCGAAGTTGCGGACGGTGCCGACGTCGTAGCCCAAGCACTAGCGTTTGCTTCGGCTCTGTCCCAGGCGACCGCGGCACGGCTGCGTTAGTAATTGCTGACCTTCAAGTCCGGGGTGACCCCGACGAGTTTGGCCGAAGTCGGATCATCCGCTGCTGCCAGCGTAGGCGTCCCCGGCTACACGGACGTTCTTAATCTCGGTGATCTGCAACATGTTGTTATCTGTCTCATAGATGGCTTGGGGTGGCGGGCACTTCAAGAATTCGGGTCCTTCGCTCCCGCATTGATTGCGTTAGGGGGAACTCCGCTGCATACCGTTTTTCCGACAACAACCCCAACCGCGCTTGGCTCCCTTGGTACCGGGCAGTTACCCGGTGCCCACGGTCTGGTCGGAGCAACATTTTTCTTGCCCGAATCTCGGGAGTTGCTGGCCCCACTACGGTGGAAGAAGGACCCGCTACCGGTAATGGTGCAGCCAGAGACCACCGTATTCGAGCGGGTGGCTCGCCACGGGGTGCGCATGACTTCGGTGGCACCAGCCAAATACGAATTTTCCGGACTGACGGCGGCAGCCTTGCGGGGTGGGATTTATCAAGTTGCCGAAGACACGGCTCAGCGCGTAGCTGCGGTGCAAGCCGCGGTCCGCGGGGCGGGGAAATCATTTACTTATGTCTACTGGTTTGAACTTGACCGGATCGGTCACAAAAGTGGAGTCGGTAGCGCACCCTGGCTGGCGGGGCTAGGCCGAGTTAATGCCCTGGTGGATTTTCTGTCTCAGCAATTGCCACCCGAATCGGCAATGATCGTGACTGCCGACCACGGCATGGTTAATTGCGAGTCCGCCGGGCATGTCTCGATAGAACGCCACCAGGAACTAAATTCGGATGTTTTCTTGATCGCAGGGGAGCCACGGGCCAGGCACCTCTATGTGCGCCCGGGTTGCGCTGAAGCGGTGGCGACCAGGTGGGCGCAGTACTTGGGAGCGAGGGCGCAGATATTCACTAAGGAGCAGATAATCGAATCCGGGTGGTATGGACCAACCGACCCGGATATTGCAGATCGAATTGGCGATGTGGTCGCGGTTGCTGACGGCACAACGATGCTAACAAGTTTGGTAGACGCGAAGTCGTCGGCCCTCCTTGGCCAGCATGGCGCCTGCACTGCGGATGAACTTGAGATCCCAGGGCTCATAGTTCGGACGTAAGCGAAGTTCGGCAGCGCCGGTATGGCAACATGTCGCCGTGGCCGAACTCATCTTCTTCGCGGGCACGATGGACTGCGGTAAATCAACCCTGGCGCTGCAAACCGATCACAATCATTCGTCTCGAGGCAGATCCGGCTTGGTATTCACGCGACTTGATCGCGCTGGTGAGTCGGTCTTATCAAGTCGGCTCGGGTTGAGTGTCAGTGCCCTCGAGGTTACCGAATTACTCGATATCCGACAGCATGTTGTTGAGGCCCTGTCACATGGTGAACGCATTGATTATCTCATTTGTGATGAGGCCCAGTTCTATACCGAACTGCAGGTTGAGCAACTTGCGACGATCGTTGATGAGCTTAATATCGACGTGTACGCCTTCGGCATTATGACCGACTTTCGAACCAAACTGTTCCCTGGTTCTGCGCGGCTTGTCGAACTAAGTGATCGGGTGCAGGTTTTGCAGGTTGAAGCTTTGTGCTGGTGCGGTGTTCGGGCAATTCACAATGCAAGAACAGTAGATGGAGTTGTGGTCGTAGAAGGCAGCCAGGTGATGGTAGGTGACGTGGGCGATGGAGCAAGTGCGCGTGATGATGTTCCGATCGTCTCCTACGAAGTGCTCTGCCGAAGGCACTACCGAGCTCGTAAGACTGCGCTGACTGCCGGGGCTGAACATATGTCACGTGAGCCGCTACCTTTTGAGGCTTAGCACTCGAACGCATGCGACCGAAGTCCTAAATGCCAGGGTGAAAGTTAAACGTCATCCCCACGGGTGGCACCAAAGAGGATCTCGTCCCAGCTAGGAACGCTAGCGCGCTTGCCTTTGACCTTCGGCTTTGGCGCAGGCTTGGCGGCCGGCCGATCTTGAGGCTTCTCTGTTAGCTCAGGTATCGGGATAAGCACATCAAGTACATGAGCGTGCTCTTCTACGGCAAAAATCTCCGCCGGCGGAGCATCCGGCACTGCGACTAGACGCGGTCGGTCAATTTCTACCTCTACCTCTACCTCTGCCTTGATCGCGGGTGCCCGATCATCGGTGATGTAGTCAAAAATCTGGTCATCGCTGACGCCCATGAGGCGGCGTGCTGTTTCATCAACAGGATGCACGGTGCGACCGACGTTGTCATAGGTCCAGGACGCATATTGGGTGTCACCGCGGCTGGTGAAGTAAACAAGCACCACCCACTTACCATCTGCGCGCCGGGCGGCATCCCACGAGATGTCGGCGGCCGCGTCAGCGCTTAAAGCCTGGGCCACGGTCTCACCTAGGGTGACTGAACTACCCGTGCGGCGCACTTCGACGAGTTGGGCTCGGCCAGCAACGTATTCGCGCTCAGCAAGGGGTGGCCCGGCGTAGCGCTGGACTTTATCCAGTGGCCACCCGGTCTCGGCAGCGACGATCTCCGCAGAGGCTCCGGCGCGAACGCGGGCCTGAATCTCTTTGGCACTGAGCGGTTCCAGGGCGAACTCCGTAGGTTGGTGGCGGGTAGTAATGCTCAGAACTTAGCGCGTTATGGGTTCGGGGTGGGGATACCGGTCATAACGTGTGTCATTGCCTGTCGTCGATATTAAAGCCACCGGGGGCTGGCCCAGGGATTGGCTCGGTGTTTAAGGCTGAAGTTGGTGGTATTGACCCATCGGTTCGCACCGAGCGCTGAAGGCGTCTTTGGCCAATAACTGCGACCAAAAAAGCGACGGCGGCGGCAGCAACACCAAGAGCAAAGCCAAAAGCGGCCCCCGAAGCGTCAATTAGGTAACCACCGGCAGTAATGCCAAATGCGAGGCCCACCGTGAGCCCTGAATTCATAAAAGTCAGGCCCTCGGTCAATTGGGCGTTGGGGACCAAGCGCTCAGCAAGGCTGAAGATGGTTATCAAAAGCGGTGCCACCAGCGCCCCAGAAATGATGCTGGCAAATGCCAGAGTTGTCAAGGAATTCAAAAATGGTGTTATCGCTAGCGCAACCGTCAATGACCCGGTTATTAATACTAACTGGCGCGATAGTGGTGCGCGAAAATGTCTGGAGCCAAACCACAGTCCGCCACACATTGACGTCAGTGCCCACGCCGCAAGAAGCAGCCCTGATGCCTCGGGCGCGCCTTGTTCGGTGGCGAAAGCGACGATCGATACTTCGTAGGAACCAAATATCGCCCCGGTGGCGATGGCCGACATGATCGTCAGGAGCACTCCAGAGTGTCGAAAGGCCGCAACGTGCGGAACTTTCGACTGGTGCAGTGGGGCCGGCGTGGGTTCAGTTGATCGCTGTCTTATCAAAACCAGAGTACCGGCAACACCGATGACTATGGCCAAAAGGATGGGGGCTGGAAGGGCTAATGAAATGGCCAACCAGGCGGTGATAAGCGGGCCGATCGTAAAAATCAGTTCTTCGAAAATACTTTCTAGAGCAAAGGCGGTGCGTAGTTTTGGGGATGAAGCCGAGTCGACCCGAGCGATAACAAATGTCCAGCGCGCTCGAACTGCCGGCCCGATGGCCGGGGAGCAAGCGCCGGCGCCGACCACGATTACAGCCGAGATTCCCATGGGCCACGACAACTCCATACTTATGACGAACAGGCCCAGGCCCAAACTCTCGGCGGCGATTAACCAGCCCAAGACTTTGTGCTGCCCGAGGCGATCGACTAAGCGGCTCGAGATAATCATTCCCGCGGCAGCCGAGAGCGAGAAAGCCGCCGACATCAATCCGCCTAGCCCATAGGAGCCGGTGACACCACTGGTGAAGAACAAGATCCCCAAACCCACCATGGCCATTGGTAAGCGGGCGAGTAGTCCACTCGATGAAAAAGCGAGCGCCCCGGGAAGACGTAACACCTCGCGATAGGTACTGAGCACCCTGTGACGTTACCGTGGCCACCTGTGTTGGCAGTTATGCAACCCGGCAAGATAGGAAAATGCAACTCAGGCCGGTACCACCGCTCGCAGAAGTGCTCAATGCTCACGCACTGTTACCGCTCGCATGGGACGCGGCCTGGGAGGCGGCTCGTTTTTTGCGTGATGCACGTCCGGCGGACCTTTTTGTCGATACGAAGTCAACGCCATCAGATTTGGTTTCGGAGATGGACAAGGGTGCTGAAGAACTGCTGATCGCAAATTTGCTCGGCGCGCGCCCAAGCGACGGGCTGCTGGGGGAGGAGGGCGGCGAGCGCTTTGGGTCATCAGGGGTGCGCTGGGTGGTTGATCCACTCGATGGCACCGTAAATTACCTCCACCACATGCCGACCTGGGGAGTCTCGGTTGCTGCCGAGCAAGACGGCCGATCGGTTATCGGGGTGGTCGTGACGCCCGAGTTCGATGAGGCTTACATCGGTGTCAAGGGTGATGGAGCTTGGGTTATCAATGGCGCTATTGCAACTCCCATTCGAGTGAGTGAGTGCACCCGATTAAGTGCCGCAGTAGTGGCCACCGGTTTCGGTTATGCAGCAGAGCGTAGACGCGCACAGGGCCGGGTGGTCCATGAATTGATCTCGCAGGTGAGTGATATTAGAAGGATTGGCGCGGCGGTAATTGACTACTGCTGGTTAGCCCGCGGTCGCCTCGATGCGTATTACGAACGCGGGTTGAATCCTTGGGACATTGCAGCTGGAGCCCTAATTGCCGCCGAGGCAGGCGCTGTGGTGACCGGCTTACGTGATGAAGATATTTATGGATCGATGATGATCGCGGCCGTACCAGCGATAGCGGATGAATTGCGCGAATTCCTATTGAACGCCCAAGCCGATCGCGAGTGAAATCAAATTAGCAGCCGGAGTTCGGCCGAGTACTGATGGACGTTGCGCACGTATGTTTCTACCGCTGCAAGGAATGCACCATCTGGGATCACGTCTAGGCTAATCGTTACGGGCACCCCGAGGGCGCGCGCATTGGGTGGAACTATCCGGTCATTTGGCACCAAAGCGCAGGCACCAACCAGCGCATTTGGCCCGATTAGCGCCCGATGTAAGACCACCGACCCTGACCCAATCAGCGAATCGTTATGTACTGTGCAGCCCTCCAGGTGAGCATTGTGGCCAATGACGCATCTGTCACCCACGTTGGTGTCGAGCTC
>WLHM01000111.1 GCA_009702725.1 Actinomycetota bacterium
GGGCCATTTGTTGATACCAATCCGTCGGCAGGACTCGACTCGATTGACTCGGCAATTGCGGCTATTAAGGCGGGAAAGCCGATAGTCGTAGTTGATGATGAAGACCGTGAAAATGAGGGCGACTTGATTTTTGCCGCATCGGCTGCGACCCAAGAAAATGTCGCTTTCATGATCCGACATACCTCAGGTTACATCTGTGTCGGTATGAGCGGCGAGGTTCTTGACCGCTTAGGGCTACCGCCGATGACCGCGGTGAATGAAGATCGCAAAGGTACCGCTTACGCGGTGTCGGTCGATGCGCGTGACGTTGAGAGCACCGGCATCTCGGCGGTTGATCGAGCACGAACGATTCGGGTGCTTGCGGATACGTCTACCGATGCTTCTGACTTAACACGTCCGGGTCATGTGATGCCACTTCGCGCTGTCGAAGGTGGAGTATTGCGGCGCGCTGGTCACACCGAAGCCGCCGTGGATCTCGCCAAATTAGCCGATCTTTCCCCGGCTGGCGCCTTGTGTGAATTAGTGAATGATGACGGAACAATGATGCGGGCACCAGATTGTCGTCGATTCGCTGATGAGCACGGGCTCGTGATGGTTTCCATTGCTGACCTGATTAAGTTCCGGCGCCGCACTGAGAAACAGGTCAGACGTGTAGCGACCACCAAGCTACCAACTGAGTTCGGCGATTTCATTGCGGTGGGTTACAGCAGCGAGTTAGATGGGTCTGAGCACGTGGCACTGGTGGTTGGTGATATCTCAGATGGCGAGAATGTTCTTGTTCGAGTGCACTCCGAGTGCTTGACCGGAGATGTATTCGGGTCCTTGCGCTGCGACTGCGGTCCGCAACTGCACGGGGCAATGCAAAAGATTTCCGATGAAGGTCGCGGAGTGGTTCTCTACGTGAAGGGCCATGAAGGCCGGGGGATAGGGCTACTTCATAAATTACGCGCCTATGGGCTACAAGATGCAGGGCGCGATACCGTAGACGCGAATTTAGATCTAGGTCTACCAATTGATTCACGGGACTACGGCACAGGTGCGCAGATCCTTGCTGATCTTGGTATCAAGTCAATGCGGTTGTTAACAAATAACCCAGCCAAGCGGGCCGGGCTTGAGGGTTATGGCTTGTCCATTACCGAGCGGGTTCCGATGGAGATTGATGCGAACGATCACAATGTTGCGTACCTGCACACTAAGGCTGAGCGGATGGGTCACACTTTGATCTTCGAGGCGCAGGAGAACACTCCATGAGCGGTGCCGGATCCCCAGGCTTGCAGCCAAGCGGCGAAGGAATTCGGTTGGCAATTATCGCTGCTTCGTGGCATGAGAATGTGATGACGGGTCTAATCGCAGGTGCCAGCCGCGCATGCGCTGCGGCCGGAGCGGAGGCTACGGTCATTCGCGTAGCCGGATCTTTCGAATTGCCGGTGGTGGCCAAAGCTTGTGCGTTATCTGGGAAATTCGATGCTCTGGTTGCCCTCGGTGTAGTTATCCGTGGCGGCACTCCGCATTTTGAATTTGTCTGTGACGCCGCAACGGCCGGGCTGAACCGGGTGGCACTTGACCACCTGATTCCTGTCGGCTTCGGCCTGCTCACCTGTGATACGGAGGCCCAGGCGATTGATCGTGCGGGGCTACCTGCATCCAGCGAGGATAAAGGCGCCGAGGCAGCCGGGGCGGCCATTACAACAGCAATTACCCTGCGCGATCTCTTCGCTTAGGCGGCGCCATAGGCTAGGGAGGTGAAAACCTTCGATGACCTCTACGCCGAGTTGGCGCGTAAAATCTCCCACCAGGACGTGAACTCAGGCACGGTTAAGCTGATGGACCAAGGTGTGCATGCTGTCGGCAAGAAGGTAGTAGAGGAAGCCGCCGAGGCTTGGATGGCGGCGGAGTATGAAGGCCAAGAGCGCACCGCCGAAGAGATCGCACAGTTGCTCTACCACATTCAGGTGTTGATGCTAGTTAGTAAAGTCAGCCTCGACGATGTTTATCGGCGGCTGTGATGACGATGCTGAGAATCGCTGTTCCGAACAAAGGGCAACTTGCCGAGCCAGCCCGGGCGATGCTTACCGAGGCGGGCTATCTGCGAAAAGGCGGGCTGCGAGATCTATTCGTCAGTGACGCTGACAACGACGTCGAGTTCTACTTCTTGCGGCCGAAAGATATTGCTATCTACGTCGGTGAGGGCGCTTTAGATTTAGGAATCACCGGCCGTGACATGCTGCTGGACTCCGGTTCGATCGCCGAGGAGGTTCTAGCATTGGGATTTGCGCCATCGAGTTTTCACTTCGCAGCGCCAATCGGCACCGCAAAGTCGCCCGCAGACTTAGCGGGGCTCCGTATAGCAACTTCGTACTCGGGATTACTTGATTCTTGGCTCAGCGAGCACGGTGTTGCGGCACGAGTGGTTCGCCTTGATGGTGCAGTCGAGAATGCGGTGGCCCTAGGTGTCGCCGATGCCATTGCCGATGTCGTAGCCACCGGAGCCACGATCAAGCGTGCTGGTCTTGAGCTAGTAGGCGAACCGTTACTCCTCTCCGAAGCCTTATTGATCCAGCGCCGCGATGCGCAAGTGAATCCAGCTGTTGAAACGTTCATTCGTCGTCTAAATGGAGTCATGGTCGCGCGCTCATATGTTCTTGTTGACTACGATATTCGGACAGAGTCGCTTGAAAATGCATGTGCAATTACACCTGGCATAGAGTCACCGACGATTTCTTCATTGCATGACCCTAATTGGCGGGCCGTGCGCGCGATGGTGCCAACTGCTGATGTGCACCGGGTAATGGATGAGCTGTATGACCTAGGGGCTCGCGGAATCCTGGTAACCGATATCCACGCTTGCCGCCTTTAGTCCGCAGCTGCTAGTTCATCGAGGGCAATACCGGTCACGACGTAGCGCTTCGGCCCAGCTACATCAATAACAAGTGCACTGGCTCCGTCGGCGATCGCTGATTGCGCTGCTTCAGTGCCGAGCACCGGCACCGGCCGCGCCGCTGGATCCCAAACCGCGAGTGAGTCGACTCCGGTGAACGCTAGCAAGCCTTTTTGTCCAGCATCGTTGATCATCGACACAGCCGCCAGGTGACTGCTTTTGTCGGTGCCGTCGGCGCTGGTCTCGTCGGCAATGGCTACCACCGCCACCAAAAGTCGACTGGATTTCAAGTGTGCGATCAATGAAGGCGTTGGTGAAATCAGTTCAGTTCGCAACTCTAAATCCGGTGAGCCATCATCATCGGCGAACGCCGGTCGCGCCAACTTCTTGCCCCCCGATGTCATGGCGTGAGGGTACGGGTGGAGTATTCAGCAAGTGATCTCACCCCAAGAACCTCCTGCACGGGTGCCGTTGGCCTTTGCTCCTATGGTCGGCCTGGTCTTAGTAGCGGCCAATCTGCGGGCGGCAGTTTCAAGTGTTCCCGAAGTAATTGTTGATATTCGTGCAGAACTGGGCTGGAATGACGTAGCGCTTGGGGCGCTCACCACTATCCCGGTGCTTTGCATGGGGGTTTTTGCACTTGCGGTGCCGGCGGTTTCGAACCGGTTCGGGCGCGGCCGCACGGTGGCCATTGCCCTTGGTATCTTGGTTTGCGCTCTGCTCATGCGCCTTTTGGGGGCTGTGCCGGGGGTTTTGTATGTCTCCGCGTTTCTCGCCGGGGTTGGCATCGCCTTAGCCGCCGGTTTGGTACCCGGCATCGTTCGGGAGCGAGTGCCCGATGCGTTTGGCCGTGCAACCGGTATCTGGAGTGCGGTATTAATGCTGGGGGCTGGGATCGGCGGAGCTCTCACGGTACCAATCGCCATCTGGACACATTCTTGGACTATCGCCCTGGCTTTTTGGGCTATTCCAGCGCTGGTTGCCCTGATCGGCTGGATCGTTATTGAGCGGCCCACCGGGGGTCATGAGCGGGCGCCGACCTCGACGGTGCGGCTAAGAGCCCTGCCTTGGCGCAACAAAACCGCCTGGGCATTGACCATGTTTTTGTCCTTAAATTCAGTCATTTTCTACAGCACCGTGGCCTGGCTTGCTGCCTCATATGACGAACGGGGCTGGGATCAGGCCGCCGGTGGTGGACTATTTGGATTATTGACGGTAGCTATGGTGGCTGCCGCGTTCGTCTTACCCCCATTGGCTGACCGAACTAGATTTCGCCGCTCCATTTACTCCTTCGTGGTGTTTATTAGCTCGGTAGCGCTGCTTTTGATTGGGCTAGCGCCCGGCTTCTTCACCGCTGGGGTGCTTATTGTTGGCGGGATCGGACTAGGCGGCACTTTTGCCCTTGGATTAGTGCTGCTTAGCGAATATTCAGAAGACGCGGCCGCGGCCGCCCGGCTAACCGCCATGGCTTTTTTCGTCAGTTACAGCCTGGCCGCCCTCGGGCCACTGCTATCCGGGTTGATTTTGCAGCTCTGGGATTCTTGGCCAATGGTCTATGAATTCTTAGCCGCTGTGGGCCTAGTCCAACTCTTAACCGTGCTCCCTTTGAAGCGCGGTGTATTGATTCGCTGACGGGCTGGTACGCTTCTCCTGATTGATCGGGCCTTGGCCAGATCATGCAAGCGGAGCCTCGGCTCCCACCCGTGCACCGCTGGCTGTTCGCGAGTAGTTGGCTCAGCTGGTTAAAAAGGTGCCTCGGGTCATGTGCTCAACTGAGCGCTGTAATTTGGCGCCTTGTTTTGCCGTGCCGAGACCTCCGTGCGCCGCGCCGGAGGTCACTGTGGTTTCCGGGGTAGATCAGCCCACTACAGCTTGGAGGCACCATCAGCGTCGAGCCCCGGATCAATGACCGAATCCGCGTGCCTGAAGTTCGACTTGTCGGACCAAATGGTGAGCAGGTAGGCATCGTTCGCATCGAAGATGCGTTGCGATTGGCAGTTGAAGCAGATCTCGACCTAGTCGAGGTGGCCCCGATGTCAAAGCCGCCGGTTTGCAAACTTATGGACTTCGGAAAATTCAAATACGAAGCAGCCATGAAGGAGCGCGAGTCTAGGCGCAATCAGATTCACACTGTTATCAAGGAAATGAAGCTGCGACCGAAGATCGATCCGCACGACTACGAGACCAAGAAGGGTCACGTCGAGCGGTTCCTCAAGGCGGGTGACAAAGTCAAGATCACGATCATGTTTCGTGGTCGTGAACAAAGTCGCCCAGAACTTGGACTTCGACTGCTAGCCAAACTTGCCGATGATGTTGGTGAAATTGGTTTTGTTGAGGCCACGCCGAAGCAAGACGGCCGCAACATGATCATGGTGCTTGCACC
>WLHM01000112.1 GCA_009702725.1 Actinomycetota bacterium
ACTTCTTGTTCGCGGCAAACCCAGGTAAGGCGAGTACGCCGCCCGCGTGGGCATGCCGGATCTACCACTGCTAATTAGAGTTTTTCAACCGGCGCGTATCTAAGTAGAAGTCGCTTGATACCCGAGGACCCAAAATCGATGGTGGCGTCAGCTTTGGCGCCAACGCCATCAGCCGAAACAACCGTGCCAAGACCAAATCGCTCATGGGTAACTCGATCACCGGCAGCCAGCACGATGGTTGGACCATCGTTATCTGAACGGTCACCAAGGCGGCGCGCAGCGCTCGTGCTATTCGGTGAGGACCCAAATCCATTTGACCCAATTGGCATACTCATCGGCTCTTCACGCTCCCATTGCACATCTGGGATTTCGTCAAGGAAGCGGGAGGCGGGATTAAATGATGGAGTGCCCCATGCCGATCTGGTCATCGAACGTGTTACATAAAGCCGCTCGCGAGCTCGGGTGATACCAACATAAGCTAGGCGGCGTTCTTCTTCTAGCTCCTTTGGATCACCGAGGGACCTTGAGTGCGGAAAGATGCCATCCTCCATCCCCGTTAGGAACACCACCGGAAATTCAAGGCCTTTTGCCGTATGCAGAGTCATCAGAGTGACGACGCCGCCGAGTTCATCCCGATCAGGGATCTCATCAGCATCGGCCACAAGTGACACGCGCTCTAAGAAGTCAGTAAGGGTGCCTTCGGGGTTCTCGTTTGCAAACTCCTGCGCCACAGATTCAAGCTCCGCTAGGTTTTCAACCCGGGTTTCATCTTGGGGATCAGCTGACCCCTGCAATTCAGTTAGGTAGCCACTTTGCTCAAGCACCGCCTGCAACACGGTAGCCGCATTCGCCCCTGATTCAACGATCGTGCGCAGATCGCTGAGCATCAGGGTAAACGTCTCGATACTGGAAAGGGATCGGGTGGCAACACCGGGTGCCTCTGACGCCCTATCCAAGGCCGCTGCGAACGAAATTCCGGCCCGCTGGGCGAATGCGTCGACCATGGCTTCGGCGCGCTCACCGATGCCCCTTTTGGGGACATTAAGGATTCGCTTCAGTGAAACTTCATCGGTGGGGTTTGCGAGTGTTCGGAGGTAGGCAACCGCGTCGCGCACTTCACGGCGCTCATAGAATCGAACGCCTCCGACTACGCGATAGGGCATCCCGACGCGAATGAAGATGTCTTCAACTGAACGAGACTGAGCATTGGTTCGATAAAAGACCGCGACATCGCTTGACTTCAAACCCTCCTCATCACGTAGCCGCCTGATTTCGTTGGAGATAAATGATGCCTCATCATGTTCATCGTCGGCCACATATCCGATGATGGCCGGGCCAGCTCCAGCGTCCGTCCAAAGATTCTTGGCCCGACGGCTTCCGTTTCGTGAGATAACTGCATTAGCGGCCGTAAGAATTGTTTGGGTGGAACGGTAATTCTGCTCCAGAACGATCGTGCGGGCATTTGGGTAATCGCGCTCGAACTCCTCGATATTACGAATTGTCGCTCCGCGGAATGCATAAATCGATTGGTCGGCATCGCCAACTACGCAGAGCTCACCCGGTGGCAAATCAGCAGTACCTGAGCCCACCAACTCTTTGATGAGTACATATTGCGCGTGATTAGTATCTTGATATTCATCAACCAGAATCTGCCTGAACCGGCGCCGGTAGTGCTCCGCCACGTCTGGGAAAAGCTGCAGCAATGCAACAGTCGCCGATATTAAGTCATCGAAGTCAAATGCGTTGGCGCGCTGCAGTCGCCGCTGATAATCACGGTAGGCCTCAGCGAGGGTTTGCTCCATGTGATTACTTGCCTGCCGGGCAAACTCCTCGTAATCAATTAACTCATTCTTCAGGTTTGACACCTGCGCCAAGAAAGCCCTGGGGCTGTAGCTTTTGGGATCTAGATCCAATTCGCGAATCACCATCGTCATGAGGCGCAATGAATCGGCTTGATCGTAGATGGTAAATGTGCGGCTGACTCCAAGTCGACCCGCTTCAATGCGCAGGATTCTCACGCAGGCACTATGAAATGTCGATACCCACATAGCCCTCGAGCTTGAGCCGACTATCTCCGCAACTCTCTCCTTCATCTCACCGGCAGCTTTATTGGTGAATGTGATCGCCAAGATTTCGCTAGGTTGCGCATCGCCGGTAGCGAGCAGATGAGCAATACGGCGAGTGAGGACCCTTGTCTTACCCGAACCCGCCCCCGCCACAATCAACAAGGGGGTTACCCGGTGTTCAACGGCAGCCAGCTGCGCCGGATTTAGGTCTGACGTTAGCTCTGCCGTCGGCACCGGGTTGGTTATCACTGATGCATCGTAGGCAAGGTGCCTGACACCGCGAGTCGGCGGCTACACCTAATTGCGCAACCCTGAAGGTCGGCGGATAGTGCCAACTACCGGACGTACCCAACAATCGTCGCATTCGCCGAGGCTGCGACCGATGAAGTAACCAGAATCTGGCCATCGGACCCCACCGGAGCTAAAACCAGCGCTGCGTAGCGAGTATTTGCCACCACCGGGGCCGAACGGGTTGCCGGTGGCTGCCCGCCGGATGCGTAGACGGTGACCGTGCCGTCAGTCGGACTCCTCTTAGTTTGCACCCGGAGCAGCACCGCCTTTAGCTTCTTCACTCCTGGCAGCCCGAATTGCTTGGCAACCTTGAAACTCTTGGTTTCGCCCGCGGTGAACTTGCTCCCGAAGACAAATCTGGGTGACAGTGCAATCGCGGTGCTCGGGGTGGCGCCAGTGCCATAACCCAGAACTTCGACGCGCAGATTGACGGCCGGTTTTTTTGACGCGGCCAAGCTCACCGCACCGCCGGATACTGGAACTAGCATCACAGCCTTATGCATTGTGGCGCGCGGGAAGCGGAACTTCGCCGAAGCGCTCTTATCGGTTCGCCCGATGCGAACAGATCCACCGCTCGTTGCATCTTTACTCGTTATGAAAATTAATGCAGATGTCGCATCAGCCGGCACCCCGATGAGGTTTACAGTGCGCTCCTCGCCAGGCTGCAATGGTCCATCGGTGGTCGACTCATAGCCAATCATCGAGCCCACCGGGAAGAAATCCACCGGCCCGATCGGCGCTGACGGCGCGGGTGCGACCGGCGCATTATTTGCCGGAGGCTCGGTGCTCGCGCCAGTGCCACCCTTGCTCTTGGTGTAGTACCCAACTACGTCAACAATTAAGTCGGTAGCACCTGACGTGGTGGCAAGGACAATCGTGCCATCGGATGAAACCGGAAGTGTCGCCGTGCCGGACGCATCACCGTTCATGATCGTATTTACGACGGTTTGGCTGACTCTTTGACCTGGTGACCAAACGCGAACACGCGAGGCGGAATTGGCGCCTAGGGCTGAAACATTAATTGTTACACCGGTAACGCCGGTTGCCGGTACCCCTCCGATTCCGGTCACTTTCACATAGATTCGATTACCATCTCCCGAAAATCGATCCTGCAGTATTCGGCAACGGCCCTGGTCACCGACACCAACGCGGGTATTGAGGGCATTGAACGGGGCGATTGCCACCATCTCGCCAGTTGGTGTGAAATCACCGGTGGTCGCACCTGAGGATTGCCCCTTACAAAATGGGGCGTCGATTGGCGAACCATCCCAAAATGAACTTGTCGCGGTCGCACCATCCCAGGTTAAAGAAATGTGAATGTGGTTTCGATGGCAAACGGTGTCGTTACCCTGCTCCGGCTTGCTGAAGCAACCTTTAAGTTCGGTCCAGCCGCGATTGATGTCGTAGCCCCGCCAAATTCGGTCATTCCAGCCGATATACATCACGCCAAGGCGAATTGCGTTGCCGTATGGAATACCGGCTTGATCGGGGCCGAGTAACCAGTTCAGGAAAGTCTCGGCGTTCGCGCGCTGCTGCGCATTACGAACGCTGACCATCCAGTCCAGTGCGCGACCCTCCTTGTGCTCACTTTGCCCACCAATATCGCAGGCGCGCGGAATCCAAACCGTTTGATCGGCCCCGTAGGTAGCTTTGATTAAATCTGAGAGCCGCTGGGTACCTGGCTTCGCGCTCGGATCACATTGGGCCTGACCTTCGTATTCGGCACTGACGTCATAAGTTGGCGGTAACGCCACCGGGTAGGCCGGTGTTGCTGCTGGCGGCAAGCCTTCGCCAGGCACGGGGGCGCCGGCCAAGGGGCCGGTCCAACTACTGGGCTGCCAAATGCCATCGCCCGCTTGGGCAATCGGAATACCAATTATCACTGCCACCGCGACGAACCCCGCGACGAGGCCGACCCTAGGCGGTCGAGCACCTCGACCCATGGGTCGGTCAGCAGGCAGGGCAGAATGCCCTTTACGGCGGGGAAGCACCCACCTATCGTGTCATGCGCGTGACGGAAGTGACGAGTGAGACATGGGCAATCGGCAAACAACAACCATGTAATTTGCCCCAGAATGCGGCAAATTACCCCTATCCGGGGTTAATCAAGGAGAGTCATGCTCGAGAAAGACACCGTGGAGCGGGTCCTAGTCATTACCGCCCACCCTGATGACTTGGATTTTGGGGCTGCCGGGACCATCGCCTGCTGGGTTGAGGAAGGTATTTCGGTCACTTACTGCATCATCACTGACGGTGACGCTGGCGGCGCTGACCCAACAGTTCCACGCGGTGAGATCGCCAGTATCAGGCAAGCCGAACAGCGGGCCGCCGGTGCCGTACTCGGGGTGAGCGATATCAGATTTCTTGGGTACCGCGATGGCGAACTAACCGTTACCCATGACCTACGGCGCGACCTGAGCCGGGTTATTCGCCAGGTTCGCCCCCAGCGGGTGCTGATGCAGTCACCCGATCGTAATTGGAAACGCATCTACGCCTCGCATCCAGATCACCTGGCGGCCGGCGAAGCTTCGATTTCCGCCATCTACCCAGATGCCCGCAATCCATTTGCCCACACTTCGCTCATCAAAGATGAGGGCTTGGCAGATTGGACCGTCGGCGAGGTTTGGGTCATGGGTGCACCTACCTTGAATCACTATGTCGATGTCACGGACAAGTTCGAGATGAAATTGGCCGCGCTGCACGCGCATGCGAGTCAGACGGCACATATGGACGATCTCGCCGGCCGCATCACCGGCTGGCTATCGGTGCAGGCCGCCGAAGCTGGGCTACCAGAGGGCCGGCTAGCCGAGGCCTTCATGGTTGTTGACACCGCCTAAGTGCACCGGGGCTACCCGTCAATCAGCTAAACCTGCTCGATCCGTCAAAAAA
>WLHM01000113.1 GCA_009702725.1 Actinomycetota bacterium
CGGTGCCAAACTTGATGCCCCCGCTGATATTCCAACGTCGGCGTTGCCGGAGATGCCAAGCACTTCCGAGCCCGCACCAAAAGCCCCGGCGAAATCAACGGCAAAGCCAATTGATGTGGAGTAATGAGTAGCCCCCAAATGACGAGAAGAGCCAAGACCTCCGCCTCCCGGTCTAGGTCAGCGAGCGAGTCGTATTTTGACTCGCTCGCACCGGAGCGTTCACAGCAAGACTTAGAACAGGACGCCCGAAATATCGTATTGCGCAAACTAAATTACGCTCCGCGCACCCGCTCCGAATTAGCAACTGACTTAGTGGCGGGGGGTATCCCCGAATCCATCCGTGAGCAGGTACTGGATCGCTATGTCGAGGTGGGTCTTATCGATGATGCGGCACTCGCCGAGCTTTGGGTGACATCTCGGCAGCGCACCAAAGGCAGTACCAGATCAGTGCTAAAGCACGAGTTGCGTCAAAAAGGGGTCAGCGACGAGGATGCCGAAGCCGCCTTGGCCCTAATTACCGAGGCCGATGAGTACGAGCGGGCCCGAAGCCTGATTGCCACGAAAATACGGGCCACCGAGCGCTTGGCCCCAAAGGCGCGCACCCGGCGGCTAATGGGGTTACTCATGCGGCGCGGCTATTCCGCGAACCTGGCCCAGGTCGTTGTCCAAGAAGCGATAGGTGCCTGCGAGTAATACCACTAGGCCCAATTGGCGCTTTTGGCCCATTGCGGGTTTACTTGGTGTAACTGTCAACTACTTATTTGGGGTGTTTTTTTCGTGCCTGGTCTTTCTAAATGGGCAATTCGGCGTCCAGTTGTTGCGCTGATTGCTTGGGTTATTGCCCTTTGTGCGATCGTTGGTCTTGGGAGCCAACTTGGCGGAGCGCTAAATGACTCCTTCTCACTTCCAGCGACCGAGTCAACCGCAGCCCAAGAGTTGTTGAGCAGCGGTGGCGATGGCGCAGCAGGTTCTGGTGCCGGGGCACGAATAGTTTGGTCTCCAACAGATCTCTCATCGGCTTCGACAGGCGGCGCGGTCGACCCACTGGTACTTAGTGAGATAACACCGGTACTGCAGCAGATCGCGGATCTTGCCAGTGTTAGCTGCGTTACGCTACCGACCGGTGCGGGCCTTGGGCCTAATTGCCCCGCGCCACCGGCGGGCATGACCCCCGACCAATTGAAGGACCTACCCCAAGACCAACAACAAGCCATTAGTGATGCGGGGGCTGCCTTCGCAGCGGCATCATCAGCGGTGAGCCCTGACGGGAGCGTCGCGTATTCCGACATTACCTTTGTTGACGGAGTGGTTTCGGCCGGTGACGCCACCGCTCTCCTAGCAGCGGTTAAGAGCGCGAATACTGAACAGCTTCAAGTTGGCGCAAATGGCCAAGGCCTGGAGTGGGCCGCGCAAGAACCCCCGAAAAGCGAGGGTATTGGCATCGGGGTGGCCATCATCATCTTGTTGATTGCCTTTGGCTCGGTGATCGCGGCCGGAATGCCAATTTTCGTAGCTGTTGTAGGACTGGCCATGGGCCAGATGGCGGTACTGCTGGTCGCGAATTTCTTGGATGTAGCAACATTCGCGCCTACGTTGGCGGCGATGATCGGCCTAGGCGTTGGTATTGACTACGCGTTGTTCGTGATGAACCGATTCAGGCAAGCGGTCTTGGCCGGGCATGAGCCTAAGGCCGCCGCACTGGAGTCGGTAGAGACCGCAGGGCGCGCGGTGCTCTTCGCAGGTGGCACCGTGGTTATTGCCTTACTCGGGCTTTTTGTGCTGCGAATTAATTTCTTTGACGGCCTGGCGGTGGCCGCGGCAGTGACGGTTGTAATGGTGATGCTGTCCGCGCTTTGGATGCTTCCGGCACTATTGAGCCTGCTTGGCAACAAAGCACTGGGTATCCGCTTGCCTTGGGGTAAAAAGCCGGGCCAGGTGCATCCAGAAGGTAAGCGCTGGGCACAGTATGGCCACGGCCTGCAGCGCCGGCCCTGGCTCACCACCATCGGCGCGGTTGTTGTCATCGTGGTGTTAGCAATCCCAGTACTAAGCCTGCGGCAGGGGTTCGCTGATGACTCCGGCAAGCCGGAAGGCAGTAGTTCGCGGATCGCCTATGACTTAATGTCGAGTGGTTTCGGTCCTGGAGTTAACGGGCCTTTCTTCGCAGCGGTGAAGCTTCCGGCACCAAATGACGTGGCGGCATTTACCACAATCGTCAATGGCTTGAGTGAAGCCGAAGGCGTGGCTGCAGTGCTACCTACAGCCCAGATGGTTCCGCTAATCGCGATGAACCCTGAGTCGTTCGGCCCTGACGGCACCGTTGCAACCATCATGATTACGCCGAATTCGGCGCCACAGGATGAAGCCACAACCGCGCTGCTTGACCGGCTTCGAAGTGAAGTTAATCCAGGGCTGGAAGCCGAGACGGGTGCCGAAATTTATATCGGCGGCGCACAGGCAATCACCTCGGACTTCACGACGGTGCTAACCGATGCGCTTCCTATCTTCTTATTGGTAGTTGTCGGGCTGGGCTTCTTGGCTCTGGTGCTGCTCTTCCACTCGTTGGTGGTACCGCTAACAGCAGCGATAACTAGTCTGATGAGTTTTGCCGCTGCCATGGGTATTACCGTCGCGGTGTTCCAGTGGGGTTGGCTGGCTGGACCCATAGGTATCAGTGGTACCGGTCCGATTATGCCGTTCTTACCCATCATGGTCTTCGCAATTTTGTTTGGGCTCTCGATGGATTACCAAGTCTTCTTGGTGACGCGCATGCAAGAGGAGTGGGCGCGCACCGGCGATAACGCCGCCTCGGTGCGTCGTGGCCTCGCGGGCTCTGGGCGTGTGGTGATGATCGCGGCAGCGATCATGGCGAGTGTTTTCTTAGCCTTTGTGCCAACCCCAGATTCAACGATCAAGTTGTTCGGTATCTCGCTTGCATCCGCGGTCATTATTGACGCCTTCTTGGTGCGACTAGTTTTGGTGCCGTCACTGATGTCGATACTGGGCAAAGCCAACTGGTGGTTGCCGAATTGGCTGGATCGCATCTTGCCGCGGGTGCAAATTGAGCCGGGGGCCGATGAGATTGAGGATGGCGATTACGCCGGCGGTGCATCTGATGGTGATGACCTGCCCGGTGGAGAGGTAGCGCGCGACCCAGTTTCGGTCTGATCTGCGGGTTCTACCGGCAACACCTTAATTTGGGGATACAGACGTGGACTTCATCGCGAAGGTTTTTGGGTTCACGAAAGTCGTTCTGCGCCCAAGTGAGTTGAAGTCCGACGTTAACAGGTCTAGCATCGGCAAAGGCCTGCCGATTGTGCTGGGGTTGTTGCTAATTGCGGCGGTTGGTCTTACAGGATGCGCGGGAACGGCGAACCCAGTAAGCACCGCGAAGCCGGTCGGGGAAGATGCACTGGCACCGGTGGTTTTTGTCCCCGGGCTTGGGATGAGTGCGCTAAACGTTCAGGTGCTAATCGATAAAGACGTTACGGATTTTGACTTTCTGCTGCCCTCTATGAATCCGATTGACATATTGCCTCAAGGCGCTGCAAGTGCATTGGATTACTCCGTGACCAACGGGTTGCCGCGGGAGGAGGCTGCGCTCGTGCCGACTTGGATGTCGTTACTTATCGATGATGATGGAGCAGCGAGCAACCAACCGGGAGTGAGCGTGGCACCTGTATCGCTTGGCCGCGACTTCGCCGCCGAATGCCCAAGGTATTTAGCAATGACCAACCAGCTGGCCGCGGCCGGTTGGACTCTCGACGCGAACCTGTTCTGCCTGCCATTTGATTACCGGTATGCCCCGGGGGGCAATTCCTTCGTTTCGGACTTCATGACCCTCGTGGAACGCGCGGTGTCGGAGGCCGGTGGCCAAAGGGCGGTGGTGGCCTGCCACAGCCAGGGGTGCCTAATGGCCTACCACGCACTTCGAGTTCTAGACCCAGCGTGGGTTCAGGCCAAAGTATCGGTGCTTTACGGATTCGCGGGCCAATTCTCCGGATGCAGTGACTGCCTTCGTTGGGCCTTTCAGCCGGGCTGGAGCTGGAGCCTTGACGATCAGAATGAATCACCTATTGATCCCAGTTGGGTGGGGGAGTTGGCGCTAGACCTTCAGCCGAGTGTTTACGGCGATGCCGTGCTCTATCGCAATGGAACTAAGGAGTACCGGGCAACCGATGCGAGGGCGCTGCTGCAGGATGCGGGGGCAGTGGCGATGTCGCGGGCCACTGGCGCTTACACACTCGAGAATCAAGATTGGTTTCGTCAAGGGTCCATTGATGGCGAGCCCTTGCCTATCCCCAGCAGGTTCGTGTTCGGAGTGGATCTGACGACGACGGTGGGTTACTCGTACGACTCCGTTGCTGTGCGCGCAGGTTCCTGCCAAGAGCCCGAGTGCGCGGGGTTCTGGAACGTAGCTAACCCAGACGTAATCACGTCGGACGGCGACGGAGGTGACAGCACCTTGATGAATGCCGCTCCCAAGGCTTGGACCTCGTCACCCTCATGTGATATTCGCACTATCCCGGGAGTTGACCACATGAAAATCGTGACGAACCCCGAGGCAATTGCTGGACTGGTATCAACCGCCAACGGGTCCGTCGAGGGTTCGATCCCCTGCGTGGGGTGAGGTGAGGTGGGGTCACCGGGCTCGCGCACACCGGCGTGAATGATCGGAAGATCTGGGTGTTCCAGGGTGGTAGCTAGACTGCTGCTGTACATCTGTGGTCGGCAAAGTGCCGAGGATATGGTCGGAGGGCAGTGTGGTGCCTCGCACCTATCAGGTTCGCACGTATGGCTGCCAGATGAATGTCCACGACTCAGAGCGGCTTTCGGGGCTACTTGAGAGCGCTGGGTATGTACCCGCGGTTGAGGGCCAAGTCGCGGACGTAGTCGTCTTCAATACATGTGCGGTTCGCGAGAATGCTGATAACCGCCTTTATGGAAATTTAAGCCATCTGGTGCCGGTGAAAGCGAGTAACCCCGGCATGCAGATTGCGGTCGGCGGTTGCCTGGCCCAAAAGGACCAAGGCGAGATCTTGCGCAAGGCTCCATGGGTTGACGTGGTCTTTGGTACCCACAACATCGGTTCACTGCCGATGCTGCTTGAGCGAGCGCGCATTCAAGACCAAGCGCAGATAGAAATCAAGGAAGCACTTGAAGTTTTCCCCTCTAGCCTCCCAACTAAACGCGATGCTGCTTATGCCGCGTACGTTTCGGTGAGCGTGGGTTGCA
>WLHM01000114.1 GCA_009702725.1 Actinomycetota bacterium
ATTGATGACGGAGAGTTGGTGCTCGCCGTGCTGCCCTTCTTTCATATCTACGGCATGCAGGTACTCCTGAATGAGTTTTTATCGCGCGGATCAACGATTGTCACCGTTCCACGATTTGACCTTGAACAGTGCCTCGGCATAATTCAAGAGCACAAGATCACCCGATTGTTCGCCGTACCACCGATCGTGCTCGCCCTCGCCAAGCACCCACTTGTTGATAAGTACGACCTCTCAAGCCTCAAGCAGGTGTTCTCCGGCGCCGCGCCACTTAGCGCTGAACTCGCCCAAGAGGCAGCCACGCGGATCGACTGCGATGTAGTTCAGGGATTCGGGATGACAGAGTTGTCACCGGTCAGCCACGTCACCTGGCCCGGGCAGTTCAAGCCCGGCACCGTCGGTGTCACCATCCCAAACACCAAGTGCCGCATAGTTGACCCCGAAACCGGCGAGGATCAAGATGTCGGTGGGGTTGGTGAACTTTGGGTGCAGGGCCCGCAGGTCATGAAGGGTTATCTGAACAATGCCGAGGCCACCGCTTTGACCATCGACGCCGATGGTTGGCTGAAGACCGGCGATGTCGCCACGATCGACGCAGATGGGCATGTCACGATCGTCGATCGCCTTAAGGAGTTAATAAAGTACAAGGGGTTCCAGGTGGCCCCGGCAGAACTAGAGGCCCTGCTACTGACAAACCCAAAGATCGCCGATGTTGCCGTAATCGGGGTGCAAAATGTTGAAGCCGGTGAGATCCCCCGCGCTTTCGTGGTGCTCAGGCCAGATCAAGAACTGACCGCCGCAGAAGTCACCGCGTTTATGCACGACAAAGTAGCTACTTATAAAGTGATCCATGACGTGGTGTTCGTCGACGCGATCCCCAAGTCGGCATCCGGCAAGATTCTGCGCAGATTACTGCGCGACTCCTAGGGAAGGGTTCCAAATGAAATTGCGCAACCGCATGCATGCCGCAGCTTTAGCAGCTTGCCTGATGGGTGCAACCCTGCTCATCGCAGCCGCCCCGGGCGCCAACGCCGCCCCCGCGTCGCCACTGCTTGGCACCTGGACGGGCCCCGCCGATGCCTACTACGGAGGGTCGTTCACCCAGGGCACGGAAAAGCTCACCATCACCACCGCTCGAGGTAATGTCGCCAAAGGCACCTGGCAGTGGAAATCGACCGGTGGTAAGTGGTCTAAGCCCAAGCCCGTGCAATTAATTGTCATGAACTCGGCTGCCGGAGCAACCAGCATCGACATCCTCGGAGCTGACTCTGAAGGCACCTACGAAGGCGTATTGATCCCCGGAGTTAGCTTCGAAATTGGTTACATGGATCCGTCGCCTGATGGTGGTAAGAACACCTTGGTTTTACATTCACTGATGTCCAAATCAAAGTAATGGCAATTTCCCAAATCGCTGCCTCCGGCACCTTCACGCTCGGCGCCAACACGACCGACCCACTCACGGTCCGACGATTGGGTTTTGGCGCCATGCGCATCACCGGTGCGGGCATCTGGGGTGATCCGCCCGACCACGACGTCGCGATCAAAGTTTTACGCCGTGCCGTTGAACTAGGTGTCGACTTCATCGACACAGCTGACTCGTACGGCCCCTACGTGAGTGAGGATCTCATTCGCGAGGCGCTTTATCCATATAACGATGTGCTGATCGCCACCAAGGGTGCGTTGACCCGGCAGGGGCCAGATAAGTGGGAGCCGGTCGGTGCCCCCGCGTATCTGCGCCAATGTGTGCAGATGTCACTGCGCCGCCTCGGGGTTGAACGCATAGATCTTTGGCAATTGCACCGCATTGATCCGAAGGTGCCAGCCGATGACCAATTCGGTGTGATGAAAGAGATGCAGGACGAAGGCCTGATCCGCCATATTGGGTTATCCGAAGTAAGTGTGGCTGAATTATTGAGCGCCCAAAAATTCTTCAATGTCGTTAGCGTCCAGAACTTGTATAACGCTAGCAACCGGGCCTCCGAAGAACTGCTAGCTCACTGCGCCGCTAACCAGATCGGTTTCATCCCGTGGTTTCCGCTCGGCAACCGTGAGTTAGTTGCAACTGATGGGCCACTGGCCGGTATCGCAACCCGCTTGGGTTGCACCCCGGCGCAGGTTGCCCTTGCTTGGTTACTTCAGCACTCACCGGTAATGCTGCCCATACCTGGCACCGGCTCAATCGCCCACCTGGACGAGAACTGCGGCGGCGCCAACGTGCAACTTGATGAGTTAGCGATTAGTGAAATCAATGACTTAGGTAAAGACCTAGTTTGACTCTTGCCTAGCAAGCCATTTCTGGAAATCGATTTCCTGCTCCTCGCGCCACTTATCAACCTGACCCGAAAGCTCCGCTGCGCTAACAGCAGTCAGTGCCGGGTAGGCGTCGACCTCAGCCAAGAAAATCTGGCCGGCGGCGATGGCATCGGCTTGGGCTCCATGCCAGTCTTCGTCATTCAAAGTGATGCCGTAGCGCGCCGCGGTCGGTTGCAGGCGGCGCTGCGCCTTACCTTTCACATACTTATTGAACTGCCTATCGATCACATAAGCGCAGATCGCGAGCCCAGCAGGGAGTGGAGCCAGCCCAGCCCTGATCAAATTCGAATCTGTTACGGGGATATCGAAATCAGATTTGAAACAAACAATCGGGGCCCCTGCTCCCAACAAAAAGAAGCGGATATCAGCCAGCGCCGACATTTGCTCGATACCTTCGGCCCGACTCATTTGCGTCGTAACACCATGAATAGCGCTGGCAGCCTCGGGGATTTCAACGTCGACGGCGATGAGCCACGATCGTGAATCAACTGGTACGCGATTGACGAAGTGAATTGCAGCGGCTGTCACGATGCGCGCTTCACCGACGTCTACGCCGGTGGTCTCGGTGTCATAGGCGATGAAACCTTGATCGACCCAAGAATTTGGCATTCAGCCCCCCACGCCTAGGCAATCAAATATAGCCCGCTGCGTGCAAGTGGGTGGTCAGCCACCAAAGATGCGTGCGAAGAATCCACTGCCCTTGGCCGCGGCCTTCTCGGCGTCGGTGCACTTGCAGCGCTCGTCCTTGGGGATACCAGCCATCACCTGCTGCTGGTGTTGGCCGCATCCGGCCCAAGTGGCCTTCTTGCAGGCACGGCAGGTGGTCTGGTGGCACATAATCATCCGTTTCGACAGGGGCTTTAAACCAGGAACACATAGCATTCCACTAGGGGTATAAGAAAAGCCAAATTGGTATGATTTCCAAAACTTCAGCCCCGACCCATGCAACCCCGTGGCGAGCACATTTAAGGAGACCCAAATGGCAAGTATCGAAATATCTAAGCCAGCAAGCTCAACTCCGATTGAACGCCTAGCCCTCGGAGTGACTTCGGCCCGGCCGAGTGCTCTTGCTAACGGCGACACTTCAAACCCACAATTTAACGTTGGTGCCTGTTATTGCCCCAACTGCTTTGAGGGTGATGAGGCCTAGCCCATAGAGGCCACCGCTCCGAAGCAGAACTAATTAGTGCATCTAAGGTTTAGATCCTTGCTTATCGTGGAATGATCTGCCTAACATGGGCAATAATTCAAAGCAACCAATAGCCTAAAAAGGGGCAAAACACATGAGCGATCTCTCTGACGACCTGATGGACGACGACACACCCGAATTTCACGGCTTAAGTCGGCGCCAATTGCTCGCCAGTGCGGCTGCTTCGGCAGCCGGGATCGCGGCCCTAAGCAGTGCCTCACCGGCCGCCGCCCAAGATTACCCGCTCATGCCCTTCAAGAGCCGGGGCCGACTGACCAAGCGCCCCAACTTCTTGGTGATCATGATCGACGAACAACGCCAGCCGGTGCCATTTGAGTCCCGCGCCCTAGGGGTGTGGCGGAAGCAGAACCTCAAGGGCCAGCAGGCGCTGATGGCAAATGGCACCGAGTTCATGAACCACCAAATTATGTCTTCGGCCTGCGCGCCCAGCCGCGCCTCGTTCTGGACGGGTCAGTACCCCTCACTGCACGGTGTTACTCAAACCACCGGCGCCGCCAAAAGTGCCCTTGAAGAAGACACCTACTGGCTGACCCCAAACACCGTGCCGACCATGGGCAATTACTTCCGCGCCGCCGGCTACGAAACTTGGTACCGCGGCAAGTGGCACGTCAGCGACGCCGACCTTTACATTCCTGGCACCAACACTCCGATCCCCAGCTACCGTGCCAATGGTGCACCGGATCTGCGCCTCGAAAAACTCTACGAAGAGGTGAACCGCCTCGATAGCTTCGGCTTCAATGGTTGGGTCGGGCCCGAGCCCCACGGCGCGAACCCATATGACAGTGGATCATCAGCCCCTTACTTCGTCGGGCGCGATGCCACCTACGAGCGGCTCGGTGTTCAAACGATCAAGAAGTTGCAGCGCGGGCGCAAGCCGTGGCTCATGGTTACCTCATTCGTCAACCCCCACGACATTGTGCTCTGGGGGCGGTTGTCACTGTTGCTGAACAATATGTGGTTGCGCCAGCAAAATGAGCGGTCGAATGTGCCTCTCGAGTTGTTCCTCGACACTATGTGGTCACAACTCAAGGATGAAAACCTCATCACGAAGCCTCGCGCCCAAGCAAGTTACCGCGACACCTACGCGAGTGCATTCCAGCCCAATGACAACACGCATCCTTACCACCAGTTCTACTACGCCCTGCAAGAGACAGTGGATAAGCATGTTGCCAAGATCCTGCAGACTTTGATGTCTAATCGCCAGTCTTACCGAGACACGATCGTCCTCTACGTCTCTGACCACGGCGATCTACTCGGTAGCCATGGCGGGCTCTACCAAAAGTGGCACAACGCTTACGACTCAGTACTTCGCGTGCCACTTGTTGTTCACAACCCAATCTTGTTCCCCAAGGCCGAGCAGACGCAGGTGCTAACCAGCCATGCGGATGTCCTGCCGACAATGCTCGGCTTGGCCGGATTAAATGTTGATGCCGTTCAGCGCCGCCTAAAGCTCACCCATAACGAAGTTCACCCACTGGTGGGCCGCGATCTCTCGGGCTTCTTGCTCGGCGAGCGCAAGGCCGAAGCGGTAACCGGCCCGGTCTACTTCATGACCGACGACGAGCCGACCCGTGGCGACTACCAACTCGATTCCTTCGGCCGCTATTACGAATCAGTCGTGCAGCCGAACCACATTGAAGCTGTTGTGGCGCAGTTGCCAACCGGAGCCGGCGGCTCAATGCAGCAGTGGAAGTTTGCTCGCTACTTTGATA
>WLHM01000115.1 GCA_009702725.1 Actinomycetota bacterium
AGAGCAGCGCGGTAATTCCGACCTGAGCTGCCGTGAGCAAGATCGCCGCGCCAAAAATTGGGGTGATCAGCCGCCAGGGGATAGGTGGTTTGGTTGTGCTGGGGGTGTTGGCGGGTGCACCTTTTCGGCCAACTCGATGGTGGTGGTTACTCGGGTGACGAAGTGCGTATGCCATGGCGGCCCCGGCGGCTACCAGGGTGG
Organism: Actinomycetota bacterium; assembly: GCA_009702725.1. Lineage (GTDB taxonomy): Bacteria > Actinomycetota > Actinomycetes > S36-B12 > S36-B12. The sequence goes on from WLHM01000115.1 coordinate 202, forward strand.
CCGCCAGTGCGATGAGCGCCGCACCCAGGCCGGCCTGTAGGGCGATAAACGGCAACGCCAGCCCTGCGAGCCCGGCACCTATTGGGATGGCCGCTTGGCGAATCCCAAAGGCCAAGCCCAATCTGGGGTGGCCGGTAAATGAACCTGACATTCCCTTGATGATGCCGATGCTCGGTGCGGCGGCGCTAATGCCGGAAATGACCAGCAGCACCCCCATCAAAATGTATTGACCGGCGAGAGCGAAACCGGCGGCAAGTGCAAGTGATAGGGCGGTAACAAGAAGACCAATAACAGACACAAAACGATCCGAGGTGCGGTCAGCGACCTGACCCCATGCGATAACCGCCATTGCTGAGAAGACTCCGGCAAGTCCGAAAAGCAACCCAATTGTCGCAGTGTCAAAACCAGCGGTGAGATGAATGGCTGGGCCAAGTGCGGGTAGACCAAGTTGTAATGCAGAGATTGCTGCTTGGGCGAAGACCGAGGCAACCAGTACGACCCAGGTTTTGCGTATCGGGGTTGCCACGGATTTAGTGTGCCGCGAGTAACGCTCTGGCCATCACGACGCGCTGAACCTGATTTGTTCCTTCATAGATTTGAGTGATTTTGGCGTCGCGCATCATGCGTTCGACGGGGTAATCGCGGGTGTAGCCGTAGCCACCCAGGATTTGCACCGCGTTAGTGGTGACTTCCATGGCCATATCCGAGGTGAAACACTTACTGGCGGCTGAGAAAAAGGTTAGATCGGCGTCACCTCGTTCGCTGCGTGCAGCAGCGGCGTAAGTCAGTTGCCTTCCAGCCTCGATATTCATCGCCATATCAGCGAGCATGAATTGGATACCTTGCAGTTCGCTAATGGGTTTGCCGAATTGCACGCGCTCCTTTGCGTAACCGGTGGCGAAGTCGAGTGCACCTTGGGCTAAACCAAGTGCTTGTGCTGCAATGGTGATTCTCGTGTGGTCAAGGGTGCGCATTGCGAGACCGAACCCATCTCCTACCTCGCCAATGACTCGGTCTTCACCAAGCTCTACATTATCGAAGTAGACCTCGCGGGTTGAAGATCCACGGATCCCGAGCTTGCGCTCGTGGGCGCCAAAACTCACGCCTGAGTCTTCGCGGTCAACGACGAAAGCGGTGATGCCATGACGTGCTCCGCCCTCGGGGTCGGTGACGGCCAGCACCGTGTAGTAGCGGCTTTCACCAGCATTGGTGATCCACTTCTTGGCGCCGTTAAGCAACCAACCGGCATTGGTGCGCTGGGCCTTGGTCTTCATCGCTGCGGCGTCTGAACCGGCTTCACTCTCGGACAGGCAGTAAGACCACATATCGTCACCGCGTGCGAGCCCGGGCATTAACGCCGCTTTCATAGCCTCAGACCCCGACAGCAGCACCGGTGTTGATCCAAGTTTGTTAACCGCGGGGATCAGCGATGAACTCCCGCACACCCGGGCGACCTCTTCGATGATTATGCAAACCGCGAGCGCATCAGCCCCCTGGCCACCGTAGACAGCGGGCACGTGGGCCGCATGCAGGTCAGCACCGACGAGGGCGTTTAATGCCTCAGCTGGGAAGCGCTCCTGCTCGTCGACTTCGGCGGCCCAAGGGGCAATTTTCTCCTCGGCCAGCGCCCGCACGGTGGCGCGCAGTTGGTCATACTCCTCGGGAAGCTGATAAATATCAAAGGACGTCATTGTATATTCGTACACCATTTACCTGCTTGACTCGCGGCCGGTACTTCGTGGCCGGGACTTCTCGCTCGGGATGCGTGGTGGTTTCGTGCCCAACGGACTATTGGTAAGTGACCCACGATAACCTTCGAATCCAACCTGAGGTGGAGTCCGCCAATGAGTGTGGCAAGTAATGGCACCGTTCGCATCGTGGCAATCGGCGGCAGCACCCGACCGGATTCCTCAAGTGAGCGAGCGCTGCTGGCAGCGGTTCGTGGTGCGCGCGCCCATGGCGCCCATGTCGACGTCATCACCAGTCGTGACCTGCTGTTTCCTATTTACGACACCGAGACAACCGATCGCGACCCGCTCGCGGTCGCCTACCTGAAAAAAATCGCGGAGGCCGACGGCCTAATAATTGCGAGCCCCGGGTACCACGGTGCGATCAGCGGGATGATGAAGAACGCCCTCGACTACATCGAGGATTTGCGCGAGCGCGATGGTGGTTACCTACATGGAATGTCGGTTGGGTGTATATCTGTCGCCTACGGGTGGCAGGCGGCCGTGAGTACCTTGCAGCAATTGCGGCAGATCGCACATGCTCTTCGCGGGTGGCCGACACCACTTGGGGCATCTGTAAATGCTGGCCTTACCAAACTCGATTCCGAAGGTAACAGCGACGACACCGCCACGGTCTTGCAATTGGAGACGGTTGGTCACCAAGTTGTTGAATTTGCCAAAATGAAACGTCAATCCGAAAGCGGGCCATCAAATTGATTACTAGTGCCGATCTCGAACAACAAACCCAGTTGCTAATCGCCACGGTCAGTTCGATGACCGAAGTTCAAATGCATGAGCCAAGTTTGCTGCCTAATTGGTCACGTGGGCAGTTGCTCGCTCACGTTGACTGCAATGCGCGTGGCTTAGGGCGGCTGGTCAGGTGGGCCCTTGATGGTATTCAGCGAGAGATGTACATCTCACCGGAAGTGCGAGAAGGGGATATTGAGATCCAGTCGAAGCGCAGTCAGCAACGGCAATTGGCCGCGCTCGTTGACTCGGCAAATGAGTTCGCGGAGGAGTTCGCCTTGCTCACCGAAGATCAACTCGGGCGGGAGGTTGCCTTGCGTAATGGGCGCCTAGTTAAAGCTGGAAGCCTAATAAAATTACGTCTTCAAGAGGTTGCTATCCATCACTTAGACCTAGATATTTCAGGTGCATTTACTTTCGAGCAGTGGCCATCGGTAATGGTTGACCAGTTGTTGCCGGAGGTAGCCTCGGATTTTGCTAGCCGCGACGATTTATCCCTGGGCTGGATCGAAGTAGCTGGAGGCACCAGGTACCCAATAAACGCCGATATCCAAAACGGGGTCGGCGGCTCGCCCACTTCATTGCTGGCCTGGCTCTTGGGGCGAAGCTCGGGCGGTGACCTCGAACTAATCGGTGCGAGTGAACTACCCAACGTGCCTAACTGGCGGTAGCCAGGGGCCTAGAAATCTCCGGCGCTGCGCCTAAGTTGACTCAGGGTCTTTACTACGTCGTTTACCGCGCGTGGACTGAGCCCGGTATCAGTAAATACCTCTGCGTTTAATGCGGCAGTTGCTTTTTCGGCGAGCGCCCTCCCACTGCGAGTGAGTTCGACCAAAGTGGCCCGGCGGTCGGTTGGGTGGGGGAGGCGTTGCACCAAGTGAGCTGCTTCAAGTCGATCAACGGCGTTAGTCACACTTGTTTGGTGCACCTGCAAGCGCGATCCGATAGTACGCATCGGCAAGGCACCGCGCTTGCTGAAGTGCAACAGCATTAGGACTTCATAGCGGGCGAAACTGACGTCGAATGGTCGAAGCACCGTTTCAACACGGGCGAGAAATATCTGGTGGGCGCGCATTAACGAGGTGATTGCGGCCATGCCATCGGCGGCCGACTCCCAGCCGTGGGCTACCCATTGCCGGTGGGCTTCGGCAATCGGGTCGGCTGCGAGCCTTGGGACGGGGACGCTCATGGGGGCCATCGTATGGTCGCGGCCCTCCCGGTGTCCGGGTCTAGCGAAATTTAGTAGGATGTCCTAGTATCTGACGTAGTCGCAATACCCGCCAGATCGGTGACAGTTACCAATGTCGAGGAGCTAGTAGATGTCGACCTCTGCCTTGCATGTGCCTTCGCACCCCGTGCGATTTGTCACCGCTGCGAGCCTGTTTGATGGTCATGACGCGGCAATCAACATTATGCGCCGCCTACTTCAATCGCAGGGCGTCGAAGTTATTCACCTCGGGCATGACCGCAGTGTCGAGGACGTGGTAACCGCCTGCCTGCAAGAAGATGTACAAGGCGTTGCGGTTTCTTCGTACCAGGGCGGCCACGTTGAGTACTTTACGTACTTGGTTGAGCGGTTAGCTGAGTGCGGAGCCGGTCACGTGAAAGTTTATGGTGGCGGCGGCGGGGTAATTATTGCTGAAGAGATAGAGCTGCTTTCAAAAATCGGGGTACATATTTTTAGCCCGCAGGACGGCCAGCGCCTTGGCCTACCGGGGATGATAAATAAGTTGGTTGCCGAGTGTGATCGTGAGCTAACCATTGGGTCGATCGGTGTTGATGAAATCCTAACTGGATCAATACCCGCGTTGGCTCGTGCCATAACTGTCTTGGAATCGGGCAAGGCTGAATCCCTTGCCAGCGAGATCCGCGGGGCCGCGGCAACCACAACGACCCCGGTACTTGGCATCACGGGTACCGGCGGCTCTGGTAAGTCGTCACTAACCGACGAGTTGGTGCGCCGATTGCGCCTCGATAGCCAAGACAAATTGCGCATTGCGGTCTTGGCAATTGATCCAACGCGGCGGCGCGGTGGCGGTGCGCTTCTAGGTGACCGCATTCGGATGAACAGCATTGATCCAGGAGTGGTCTTCTTTAGGTCGCTTGCCACTCGCGATTCAGGTGGGCAAACCCCAGCGGCGCTGTCCGACATCATCTCAGCCTGCAAGGCTGCTGGCTTCGACCTCGTCATTGTCGAGACCCCGGGTATCGGTCAAGGTGACGCGGCCATAGTCCCCTTTGTTGACACCTCCCTTTATGTCATGACTCCTGAGTATGGTGCTGCGTCGCAACTTGAAAAAATTGACATGCTCGATTTCGCCGACGTGGTTGCGGTCAACAAGTACGAGCGCCGTGGGGCAGAAGACGCCCGGCGCGATGTCGCGCGGCAACTAGTTCGAAACCGAGGTGCGTTCGGTACCCCGTGGGAGCAGATGCCGGTTTTTGGTACCAGTGCAGCTCGCTTTAACGACGATGGTGTCTCGGCCCTTTATCAGTTCTTGATTGGCATGTTGACTGAAAAGGGGTTGCGCAAATTCGATGG
>WLHM01000116.1 GCA_009702725.1 Actinomycetota bacterium
ACCATTCCAATTGCGGCATGGAGTTTTTCACGGATGAGGTGATGCGTGGTCTGCTTAGCAACAGCCTCGAGACCGCTGCGCTTGGAGCCGAAGGATTCACCGACATCGGCACCGGACCGGGCTCACCCGAAGGCAAGTACGTTGATTGGTTGACAATCTCAGACAACGCTACGAGCGTCGCAGAAGATGTTCAGCGGATACGCAACCATCCGTTGGTCCCTCGCGGAATTCCAATCTACGGATACATATATGACGTATCAACTGGTCGCCTGGTTGAAATTCCTGCCGCAACGCAAGCGGGTAAGGCAAGTTAGTGAAAGCGCGATGCGGGCCTGACCAATGACGGGCGGGCCCGCAGCACCTAGTGACATGACCGCTCGGCGAGCTGGCTAAGGCGGCGACAGCGGCCAACGTCGCCTTGCTCCTACCTATATGAAGCACACGCCTATTCTGAGCGGGCGACGGGAATCGAACCCGCATATCTAGCTTGGGAAGCTAGCGCTCTACCACTGAGCTACGCCCGCGAAGGCCTTAAGCGTACCCGGCCGGCTTGCCTATAGCCAAGGCACTAAGAAGTAGCGGATACTGCGCGGGAGATCAGCACCGTCAGCATCAAAATTGCCAGTAGCACCTGTATCGCCATGATGAGTTTCGTCGGGCGAGACATGACCGCTTCCGAGGTGGGACCGTAGGTGGAGTTCACGTTGAGTGAAATGAAGAGGTAATCGAAAAGATTTGGCGTGGGTGCATCTTGGCCATCGCGAGCGGGCCAGACAAATGCGCCGCCGGGGGTTGCTAGGTCTAGCAGTAGGTAAACAAACATGAAGACTGAGACACTCATGGCGTAGACCGCAGCAACATCCCACAGGCTGCCTAAACCAATCCCATCAGTGGCGTGTGCGCTGCTGAGCATTGAAATTACATTTGCGACAACTTGGACTACGGAAAAGGTTAGAAAGATTGCGGCCACCGGGAACAACGCACGCGGGTAAGGCCTGAGCAGGGTAACGATCAACCCAATTAAAGTGACGACGAACAAGATGGTGCTTGCGGTCTCGAAAGTGCGAACGATGTCAGCGGTGGCTCCGGTGACTGCCCCACTCATCTCCAATCGGCGTGTCAGCAAAGTGTCCATGATCCAGATCATCAAAGTGCCAGCAATTACCGAGTAGCGGCCGTGGCCATGGGTGAGCCGCTCGCGAAGGCGATCTGCGGGCCCCGGTGCGACTTCATCAGCGGCCGGATTGATGGCAGGATCACTGGCGGGCATAGCAGTAGCATAATTGGGCCAGGCCTGAAAGCCGAATTTGGCAAAGCTGAAATGAATTGGGGTCGCAATGGGCGAGTCACTGTCACCGGTTGAGGTTGCTCGCGAGGCACAAAAGCACCAAGAGCACAGCAAGGCCCACGGTCAACCTGCGGGGCACTGGCGTATCGTGCAGATTGCTGAGGCAATTTTATTGGCCGCGGTTACGGTGTTCGCTGCTTGGTCTGGGTTCGCTGCAGCCGCGTATGGCACCGAATCCCGTGTGGCGTTTGCTGAATCTTCAACCGCGGACACCGATGCCGATGCGAAAGCGATTGAAGCCAATGAGGTGCAGAACTTCGACGAATCAGCTTTCTATGCATGGTTGCAGGCAAGGTCTATGGGCGACCCTGCCGCGATGTCATTCGCGGAGCAGCGCTTTGAACCTAATCTCGAAACTGCTTTTCAAGCCTGGCTGGGTACTAATCCGGAAACGAACTTAGAAGCCCCGCCGACTCCATTCGATATGGCGGAGTATAAAAGGCCACTGCTTGCGGAAAGTGAGGTGCTGACGGTACAAGCTGATACGTACTACAGTGATGGGGTCTTCGCGGGCAACTTATCTGATCAATACATTAGGTTGACGGTCCTCCTTGCTGGCGTGCTGTTCTTGGTTGGTATCGGCAGCACATTCACGATGGTGTCTTTGCGATACGGATTGATCGGGCTGGGCTTAATCCTTCTAATTTTGGCCACCGTGTATATGGTGCACCTCCCTCAACCAACTTTCAATCTTGGAGTTCCGACCCAATTGGTGATCCATTGATACTTAAGCACTAGCGTTTAGACATGGACCAATTCAATGTGATGGGCACCGAACTTGAACTGTGTAGCCTTGAACCACTAACGGGTTTCTATCGAGATGGTTACGCGAACACCGGCCCCGATGACCTCGGCTCGCATACCGTCTGCGTGGTAGTAACCACGGAGTTTCTCGAGCATCAACAGGCGATAGGGAATGACCTAAGCACTCCGGCGCCCCAGTATGGCTTCCCGGGCTTAACGGCCGGAGATCGGTGGGCGGTATGCGCGGGGCGGTGGTTGCAGTCCTACTCGGCCGGTGTTTCCTCACCGGTGCTGCTGCGGGCAACAAATGAACAGGCACTTCGCATAGTCCCGTTGACTGCCCTCGAGGCCTGCGCTGCTGATGCCCCTGACGACCTCTCAGGTTTCAGCTCCTAGATCGGCCCACCTGGCACGGCTCGGTATTGGTACCCTTCGCGGGTGCTGCTTTCCGATCGCGACATAAAAGCCGAACTCACTGCCCAACGGGTTGCCATCGAGCCCTTTGATCCGGGGATGATTCAACCATCCAGTATTGACGTTCGGCTAGATCGACTCTTTCGAGTTTTCGAGAATCATCGCTATCCGCATATCGATCCCAGCATTGAGCAGCCCGATCTCACTCGATTAATTGAGCCTGAAGGTGACGACCCATTCATTCTGCATCCGGGCGAATTTGTCTTGGGCTCCACCTATGAAGTTGTGACCTTGCCTGACGATATTGCCGGTCGACTTGAAGGTAAGTCATCACTAGGTCGCCTTGGTCTGCTAACGCATTCAACGGCCGGTTTTATTGACCCAGGGTTTTCTGGTCACGTCACTCTCGAACTTTCCAATGTCGCTAACTTGCCGATCATGTTGTATCCGGGGATGAAAATCGGCCAATTGTGTTTATTCCGGCTTTCTAGCCCGGCGGAGCACCCGTACGGCTCAGAGAAATATGGCTCGCGTTATCAAGGCCAGCGCGGGCCGACAGCGAGTCGGTCGTTCGCGAACTTCCACCGCACTGACGTTTAACGACTAGGCATCCACAGCCCGAACATTCGTGCTGGTGAGTTGGTTAAGGTTCGCTGATTCTTAACGCGTGACCTGGACAATCTCCTTTTAGGCTGACGAGCATGGGCGTGTCCCCGTGGACAGATGGCTGAAAGAACTATCACCTGCAAAACGTGAATTGGTTGCTAGTTTCGTCGCAGAAACCGTTGAGGTGAGAGGCCCGATGTTATTGGAGACGCCATTGCTGAAGTCCTTGGGAAGTGGACTCTCTGAGTTACGAATTCGTGGGCGACTTCCGGGCGTTGGGCAGGAGGCCCTCTTGCGGGTCTTCGTGCATTTTCATGGGAGTCGGCAGGTTCTCATATTGGGTGGCTATGACAAAGGCCGTGACCCAAGTAAGCGACGCCAACAACGCGAGATCGCGACCGCACGGGGTCGGCTTCAGGAATTTCGACAACATTGAAACATCTGATAATATATAGATTTCTGTATAATAAAGGAGGGGTTATGGCACCTACTTGGCGAAGTTTTGTAGCTGAAGTTGAGGACGGCATGTCACCTGCTGAGCTACTTGATCACCGCGCGCGCGCGAAAGCCCTGGGCTTGTGCGCCGAATTGGCACATGCGCGAAAGGCACGCCACTTAACTCAGGCGGCGCTGACTCGAATCTCTGGGGTCACCCAGTGCGAAATAAGTCGAATTGAAAGCGGATTAACCTCACCCACCACCGCGACACTAACCCGGCTATTAGTGGCATTAGATGTCGACTTGCGCTTAGTGCCGCATGAGGATCACGTCGAGACGTCAGTTGAAGCGGATTTCGCAGCCCGGGTTAAGGCTGGATAGCTGCTGCTAGCCCTTACTTGCTGAAAGCAGCAGCGTCGCGACGTCGACAACCTCAACGCCGGCAGCGCCACCCTCTTGCTGCCGGGTAGTCACCGCGTCATTGAGCATCACCGAACAGAACGGGCAGGCAACGGCAATCTTGGAGGCCCCCGTCGCGATGGCCTCATCTCCACGATTCATGTTGACCTTCGTGCCGATTTTTTCTTCCATCCACATGCGCGCTCCACCGGCGCCGCAGCAGAACGACTTATCGCCGTGGCGCTCCATCTCGACGCGGTCAACGCCGGTCGCATCGATGAGATCACGCGGTGGCACATAGACCTTGTTGTGACGCCCGAGGTAGCAAGGGTCGTGGTAGGTGACCTTTTCTTCGACCTTGGTAACCGGCGTCAACCGCCCAGCCTTTACTAAGTCGTTAAGTAACTGCGTGTGATGGACTACCTCGTAGTCACCGCCGAGTTGCGGGTATTCGCGTTTCAGTGTGTTCAAGCAATGGGGGCAGGTGACGACGATTTTCTTCGCTTTTATCTCATTTAGTACTTCAACATTTTGCATACCTTGCATCTGGAACAAGAACTCATTACCGGCGCGGCGGGCCGGATCCCCCGTGCAGGTTTCGCCTTCACCGAGCACCATGAAATTGACGCCGGCGATATTCAGTAGTTCTGCAACCGCCTTGGTGGTGCGCTTTGCCCGGTCTTCAAATGCTCCCGCGCAGCCAACCCAAAATAGATAGTCGACATCCTCGGGGATAACTTCCTCGCCATTCATCCCAAAGACGTTTACCTCGAAATCAACTTCGCTGATCCACGCATTTCGATCGGAGGCGTTCATACCCCAGGGGTTGCCCTTGGCTTCAATGTTCTTGAACATGCCATTTAGCTCGCTGGGGAAGTCACTGGCGATCATCACTTGATTGCGTCGCATATCGGCGATGTGGTCAATGTGCTCGATGTCTACCGGGCATTGATTGACGCAGGCACCGCACATCGTGCAACTCCAAAGCGCCGCTTCATCAATGATCGGCAAGTCAAGGCCGGTGGTGCGGTGACCGTCGAAGGTGTAACCGTCGTCACCGGCGTGCTCACTGCCCTCCCGTGAGCCAATGAAAGGCCTTTGTACCTCGCCTTGCACCTCAGGCGAGACATATGCGAGGGCTTCGGGGATGAGCTCACCTGGCTCCGCTTGCTTACCCTGGTACTTATCAAATAAGCGCCCGGCTTCCAAAT
>WLHM01000117.1 GCA_009702725.1 Actinomycetota bacterium
AAGGGCTGGACGCCGGTTTCACTTGTGGCCGGTGGCAACTTCAAGCAATAACCGCTCAAAACCCGGACTATCGAACTCCGCGACCGCCCGGTCATACTTTTCCATCCCCCAGGCCCAATAATCAAAATCAATGGGGCTGATCGACGTTTGGATAGCCGCCCACAAGGTCCAGCCGTACTGAGAAGCCAACCCCCAAAGACGGGCCCGGGCCGTCTTACCAGGCAAATTCTGCCCCCAGTAACTTTCTACGAGCACGTCCAACAAATTTAAAGGCAGGGTGGATTCACTCCAGATATTGCCGAGCTCAAAGCTTGCTTCATTATTTCCCGAGTATTCATAGTCGATGAGCCAAAGCCGGTCACCACCGTCAATGAAATTTGCTGCTAGCAGATCGTTATTGCAGGGGACCGTAGGCTCTGGGCGGATCTCCATCGCCGCTCGCATACGCGCAAACGCTGGCATGAGATCCAGGTACCGTGCAGGTAACCGATACCCCTCTGCTCGCACCAGCGACAAATAGCGCGCCTGGATGTCGAACATATTAAAGTCACTGACAAATCTTGGGCCGGCGTGCAGTAGTCGACATGCCGTAGCGATTCTCGGCAAGTTCACCGGGTTACGTACATCAGCTTCGGTAAAGGTTCGCCCGTCAATCCAACCGACAACCAAGGCGCCGGCCTCGGGCAAATACTCAATGACGGGTGCTCCGGCTCCGCAGACTGCGGCGGAGATTGAATTCTGGTGCTCATTGTCTCGATCAATCGCGAGCGCCGACGACCCAGCGTCGGAGAGCCGAACCACGACAATCCCATCCGGCGTTGTCACCTTGTAGTTACGATTGGTGATCCCGCCAGCCAAAACCTCGGCGGAGCTGGCATTTCGGACGCAGGATAATTTCACTATCCGAGCAGCATCTGATGGTGGCAGCTCAGCGAATGGGTCAAGCACCTGACACCTCGTCCATAAAAGGCAGCGTAGGTCACCAACGGGGTGAACCCACGGCTAACCTACGACTAATTCGGGGGCCGGGACGCAAAGGGAGCCCTTCATAGGGCAGGGTTGGGGTCCTGAGTGTTGATGGCGACCCGGAGGTAGCAAATGGCTCGCATTGCCCGACTTGATGTTGAAACCCTCAAGCGCGAAGTCGAGGCCGGCACCATCGACACGGTGGCGGTAGCAATCACCGATATGCAAGGGCGCCTGCAAGGTAAGCGCATCCATGCACATTTTTTTGTCGACGAAGTACTCGGCCACGGCACCGAAGGGTGCAACTACCTTCTCGCCGTAGACGTTGACATGAACACCGTCAACGGCTACGAGATGTCATCTTGGGAGACGGGGTACGGCGACCTAGTGATGCGCCCCGACCTTGGCACCTTGCATTACCAGCCCTGGCAGCCCGGCACCGTCGGTGTGCTGTGCGATGTGCTTTGGGACGACGGCTCCGACGTAGTCGCCTCACCCCGCCAAATCCTGCGAGGGCAACTTGCCCGACTTGCCGATGCGGGCATGGGCGCATTTGTTGGCACCGAACTTGAGTTCATTGTTTTTCTGGATTCCTACGAGGAGGCATGGGAGCGCGGCTACCGCGATCTCACCCCGGCAAATCTTTATAACGTTGACTATTCGATGCTTGGTACCGCAAGGGTTGAACCCCTACTTCGCCGCATCCGCAATGAGATGACCACGGCCGGCATGATCGTTGAGAGCGCAAAAGGTGAATGCAATCTTGGCCAGCACGAGATCGCTTTTAAGTACACGGATGCGTTAGCCACCTGCGACAACCATGTGGTTTACAAGACCGGGGCCAAAGAGATAGCCGCTCAAGAAGGGGTATCTCTAACCTTCATGGCAAAGTTCAATGAGCGGGAAGGCAGCTCATGTCACATCCACCTTTCCTTCCGCGGTAACGATGGCTCGATGGTGATGGCTGATGATAATGACCCGTCAGGTATGTCGGCCTTGGGTAAAGCCTTCATCGCTGGCCAGTTAGCACACATTGACGAACTGACACTTCTTTATGCTCCCCAGATCAACTCGTACAAACGCTTCGTGCCAGGTTCCTTCGCGCCGACCGCGGTGCGCTGGGGTCGCGATAACCGCACCTGCGCTTTCCGGCTCGTCGGCCACGGTCAATCACTTCGCCTTGAGAACCGAGTTCCGGGAGGTGATGTAAATCCGTATCTTGCCGTCGCCGGGATGATCGCGGCCGGCCTTGATGGCATCGAGCGCAACTTGCAACTGGAGCCGGAGTTCGAAGGCAATGCCTACTCGAGTGATTCAGCCCACGTGGCTTCTGACATGCGCGACTCACTGGAACTCTGGGAGTCTTCGCCTTGGATCACTGAGACTTTCGGCGCCGCAGTGCAGGCTCACTACACCAACATGGCAAAAGTAGAACTTGCCGCATTTGGCAAGGCCGTTACTGACTGGGAGCGGTACCGCAGTTTCGAAAGACTCTAAGCCCAGCACTATCACCGCAGAATTCACTACTCAGGAGAAGAAATGCACGCCGTAATTAACCCGGCCACTGAAGAGATTGTTGCCAACGTCGCCGCTACCTCATCCGACGAAGCCGATCAGGCAATTGTGCGCGCTAACGCGGCATTTGAATCTTGGCGAGGCGTTGCTCCGGGTGATCGAGCAAACCTGATGCGCAGATTTTCAGATGTGGTGCGCGAGCACGCTGAAGAACTTGCTCAACTTGAGGTCAAGAACTCAGGTCACACCATCGGTAACGCCCGCTGGGAAGCAAATAACGTCGCCAACGTCCTGAACTACTACTCCGGTGCCCCTGAGCGCCTGTTCGGCCAGCAAATCCCAGTGCCCGGTGGTGTTGACATTACTTTCAAGGAGCCTATCGGCGTAGTTGGTGTCATCGTCCCTTGGAATTTCCCGATGCCGATTGCCGGTTGGGGTTTTGCTCCCGCCTTGGCCGCAGGGTGCACCGTGGTTTTGAAGCCAGCCGAATTGACGCCTCTTACCGCGATCAGGCTCGGTGAACTTGCACTCGAGGCCGGCATTCCCGAGGACGTCTTCATCGTGCTACCCGGCAAGGGCTCGGTCGTCGGCCAGCGGTTTGTCGACAACCCGCTCGTTCGCAAAGTGGTGTTCACCGGCTCAACATCAGTGGGCGCTGCGGTCATGGCCGGTTGCGCACCACAGATTAAGCCGGTCACCCTTGAACTCGGTGGTAAGAGCGCCAATATTATTTTCGCCGATTCAGATATCGAAAAGGCTGCCGCAACAGCCCCTTATGGAGTCTTTGATAACGCCGGCCAGGATTGCTGCGCTCGCTCCCGCATTTTGGTTCAGCGATCGGTCTTCGATCGCTTCATGGAGCTTTTCGAAACTGCAGTCAAGGGCGTAGTTGTTGGCGATCCTTCACTTGAGCAAACCGAGATGGGGCCACTTATCTCACGGGCGCAACATGACACCGTTTCGTCGTACGTACCAAGTGATGCGCCGATCGCCTTTCGGGGTAGCTGCCCAACAGGGCCCGGCTACTGGTTCGCCCCCACCGTGCTAGCGCCGGTCGCACCTGATGCGCGGGCCTTTCGCGAAGAGATTTTCGGCCCGGTTGTTGTCGTCACCGCTTTTGAGGATGAGGCCGACGGCATCGCATTGGCAAATGACTCCGAGTTTGGTCTTTCAGGGTCAATTTGGACCCGCGACGTCGGTCGCGCACTTCGGGTAGCCCGCGGGATCGAAGCCGGCAACCTGTCGGTCAACTCCCACTCCTCGGTCAGGTACTGGACCCCATTTGGTGGTTTCAAGCGCTCTGGCCTAGGTCGTGAACTCGGACCGGATGCACTCGATGCGTTCACTGAAACCAAAAACGTGTTCTTGAGCACCGAAGATTAATTCAGCAACCGCTAGTGGACTACTGATAAGGAATTGAGGAATCATGAGTGACAGCAAATGTCGACGTCTTGAGGGCCGGGTAGCCGTCATCACCGGCGGTGCCAGCGGGATTGGCTTGGCCACCGTCCGACGACTAGCCGACGAGGGCGCCAAGGTGGTAATCGGTGACCTAGACCCAACGAGCGGCGAGGCGGCGGCTGCTGAAGTCGGTGGACTTTTTATCAAGACCGACGTCACCAATGCCGATCAAGTTGCTGCAATGTTTCAGGCCGCCAAGGACACCTACGGCAGCATCGATGTCGCTTTTAATAATGCAGGCATTTCACCACCAGATGACGACTCCATCCTCGAGACAGGGATCGATGCCTGGCGGCGTGTGCAAGAGGTGAACCTGACATCTGTCTTCTTATGTTGTAAGGCTGTCCTTCCCTACATGCTCGAGCAAGGTAAAGGCTCGATTATCAACACGGCCTCCTTTGTCGCAACCATGGCCGCCGCCACTTCGCAGATTTCATACACCGCATCAAAAGGTGGCGTGCTAGCTATGAGCCGCGAACTCGGTGTGCAATTTGCGCGCTCGGGCGTGCGGGTTAATGCACTTTCGCCCGGACCGGTGAACACCCCGTTGCTGATTGAGTTATTCGCCAAAGACCCAGAACGAGCAGCGCGCCGCCTGGTTCATATTCCGTTTGGCCGATTTGGTGAACCACATGAAATTGCAGCAGCGGTTGCCTTCCTGGCGAGTGATGACTCATCCTTCATCACCGCCTCCAATTTCTTGGTTGATGGTGGTATCTCCGGGGCCTACGTCACCCCGCTCTAGACGCCAACTCCGGTATGCCTGCACCTGCTGGAACCGTCATTTCTGGGCCTATTTCTGACGGATTCAGCAGGTCAAAGGTGCGGGTACCTGGGAAGGCGCGGGCACCTGCGCTGGGGCAGGTCGCCGGGCAACTGCTTTAGGTTAGGTGCGATACCTGATGGCCGCGGCCAAGAAGGTGCCGATCAAGAGTGCATCGGCAATCCGTCGATCCGGGTGTTCTGGATGCCATTGCACACCGAGACAAAAGTCTGCGGTGGTGTCCTCACAAACTTCAATAGTGCCGTCGGCGGCCCACCCGGTCACCGTTAAGTCTCCGGGGCTATCTATACCCTGGTGGTGCGAAGAGTTAACAGTGGTAGCAGTGGTGCCCATTACTTGCGCGATGAGCGAGCCGGCAGCGAAGGTGGCGTCGTGGTCAACGAACTGCCCGGGGGCTTCACGGTGCACAGTTGCTAACCCGAGGTCGGGTA
>WLHM01000118.1 GCA_009702725.1 Actinomycetota bacterium
CATCTCGGGGGTACTAGGAGTCATTGCCCTGCTAGCACTAATCCTCGTCGAGACCCGGCGGGCCGCGGCCGGCAAGATCGTCATTCTTGACCTGCGCCTGTTTCGCATTCGATCCTTCGCAGCCGGTAACGGGGTCGCTGTTGTTGTCAGCCTCGGCGAATTCGGATTGCTTTTCACCCTCCCCCTCTTCTTGCAGGCGGTCCGCGGATACAACGCGCTGGAAACCGGCGTTATCTTGCTGGCACTTGCCATTGGCTCATTCTTCGCATCCGGCGCTGGTGCCCCAATTTCCCAGCGGGTGGGACCGGTTCGAGTCCTGCAACTTGGCATGCTGCTCGAAGTCATCGGGATCCTCGGCCTGGGTTTTGTGATCTCCCCCGAAATCACCGGCTGGGGCCTGGCCCCGTGGCTGTTCCTCTACGGGATGGGCGTCGGCTTTGCCACCGCGCAGTTGACCGGGGTCGTACTTTCGGAGGTACCCGTTGCCGACTCTGGGCAGGCCAGCGCCGTGCAGTCAACCTCGCGCCAAGTTGGCGCTGCCATCGGTACCGCCATTTTGGGGACAACTTTGCTCATCGGGCTCGGAAGCGCGGTGACCAGCCAACTCGAGGCCCGCGGGATACCCACCGCCCAGGCCCAAGAGGTTTCCCAAGCGGTGGCCAGTTCAGCCGGGCAGGCGATTCCCGGGCTCGCCTCGGCCCCTGGGGGCGATGTCTTGGTCGAAGGGGCCTCCGCGGGCTTCGCCCAGGCCACCAAACTGGTCTCCTGGGTGGCCGGGTTCTTTGTCCTCCTGGGCCTATTAACCAGTTTGCTTTTGCCCAAAAACACCGCACGCGTACTCTCTGAGGGGTACGCACCGCCCAAGAGTTGAACCACCAGCCCAGCAACCCGCTGTGCTACCGTTGATTGACAATCATTTCCACTAGGAGGAATGCATGAATCGCACCGAACTCGTGAGTGCCATTGCCGCACAGACCGGCTCAACCGCTACGGCAGTTGACCAGATCCTCGCCGGCTTGAGTTCAGTTATCACCGAACAGCTCGTCAAGGGCGAGAAAGTCACCATCCCCGGCTTTGTGACTTTCGAGACCGCAGATCGCGCTGCCCGCACCGGCCGCAATCCCCAGACCGGCGAAACCCTCCAGATTGCCGCAAAGCGTGCCGTCAAGGTTTCCGCCGGACAGTCACTCAAGCGCGCAGTTGCTGGTAACTAGTTAGACCGCTCAGCTTTTTAGTCACATAAGTGTGGCTGGGCCCGCCTCCTGGTGAGTTGTAGCAAGAAGACATCAAGTTTTCTTGTAACAACTCATCAGGGGGCGGGTACTTTTTTCTGCGAAGCCGCCTTGCTTAACAGGCCGGCAGTCGAGCAGCCAGCCAGCCGGCCACCGCGTCTAGCCCGATCCGCTCCTGCTGCATGGTGTCGCGCTCACGAATGGTGACGGCCTGATCTTCCAAAGTTTCGAAGTCGACGGTGATGCAAAATGGCGTGCCAACTTCGTCTTGGCGCCGGTAGCGACGGCCGATAGCTCCTGCATCGTCAAAGTCAACGTTCCAGCGTTTGCGAAGATCCGCGGCTAGATCCTTAGCCTTCGGTGAAAGATCTGCATTACGCGACAGAGGCAGCACTGCTGCCTTTACCGGTGCCAGGCGGGGATCAAAACGCAGCACTGTTCTGGTGTCGACGCCGCCCTTGGCGTTCGGGGCTTCATCCTCGGCGTAGGAGTCAAGCAGGAATGCCAAAACCGCGCGCGATAGCCCTGCCGCCGGTTCGATTACGTAAGGCACCCAGCGCTCATTCTTTTCCTGATCGAAATACGACAGGTCAGTGCCCGAATGCTCACCATGGGTGGTCAGATCAAAGTCGGTGCGATTGGCGATGCCCTCAAGTTCAGCCCACTCTGAACCAGCGAACCTAAACCGGTATTCGATATCGACTGTACGTTTTGAGTAGTGGCTGAGTTTTTCTTTCGGATGCTCAAAGAACCTCATGTTCTCTGGGTCCATACCTAGGTCGACATACCACTGCCAGCGCTGCTCAAGCCAATAATCGTGCCACTGCTCATCGGTTCCCGGCTCGACGAAGAACTCCATCTCCATCTGTTCGAACTCGCGAGTACGGAAAATAAAGTTACCCGGCGTGATTTCATTTCGAAAACTCTTACCTGTTTGGCCAATACCAAATGGCGGCTTTTTACGGGCTGACGTCATGACATTTAAATAGTTAACGAAAATCCCTTGGGCAGTTTCAGGGCGCAGGTAGTGGACGGCCCCGGCATCTTCGACAACCCCGATGGTCGTGCGTAGCATGCCATTGAAATCCCGGGGCTCGGTGAAATCGCCCTTCGTGCCACAGTTGGTGCAGGTGATATCGGCAAGACCATTGACCGGCTCCTTGCCGTGCTTGTCTTGATATGCCTCAATTAGTTGATCCGCGCGCCAGCGCTTATGGCACTTCTTACATTCGGTCAATGGATCCACAAATGCATTGACGTGGCCCGATGCCTCCCAAACCTGCGGCGCCAAGATGATCGACGAATCAAGGCCCACGACGTCATCGCGGCCGCGAACCATGTGCTGCCACCACTGCCGGCGAATATTGTCCTTGAGCTCCACGCCATTGGGGCCGTAATCCCAGGCAGACCTCGTGCCACCGTAAATCTCGGAGGACTGGAAGATGAACCCACGCCGCTTACATAGATTTACAACGGCTTCAACACGATCGGTGGCCATTTTTGCGCTCCTTCTTGAGCGCGAGGCGCGCTCCACTCCGGCTGGCTGTCGGCGGACAACCGAAGTCTAGGCAAGGGCCACAATTTCTCGGTGACCGGTACCTGTCACATTAGGTTGTTTGTCATCGCGAGTTGGCTTGGGTGGCGGGTAGTAGGGCTGGCACTTATGGGTCTGGGACTGCGCCGCGGGGAAGGTACGGTCTTTCATCTTTGGTTAACCGCTCTTCTTTGTGAGCGCAAAGTGTTGGTTAAAATCTAGGTGCGTCACAAGTTCATTTTTGGGGGTTGGTGGTGGCTCGGCGTCTACGTATCTTGACGAACGAGCATTGTCATCATGTTGAGGTGCGAGGCGCTTTCCCTAGCGTGTTCGAGGCCACTACCGCAAACCGCCGACCCCAAGCCGCGAGCGGTCAGGGGCCAGCAACAGGGTTTAAACACCCCCGCCTAATGGCGGGGAAGGTTGCTACTCTTCATTAAACGGTTCGAAAGGACGCAAAACAGGGTATTGGGAAGAGGAGCTTTGGGCGCCGCTGATACCGGCAGCGCCTGGCCGCACCCAAAGAACACCGAGTGCGAGGCGATCAGACGGCGCTGAACTAATCGGCGAATTCACGTCACTATTTGGCACCTGGTGCTCCACTCCTCTCGTTGTGGTCTTTACAGGTATGAACTGCTTCGTTGAGTGTTTACTATTCTTCGCTACCCTCAAAGCAGATGAACGAGTTAGGGTATAAAAAGGCGGGGTTTAGGGTGCCGCCGATACCGGCTACACCCGGGCGCACCCAACTAACACCGAGTGCGAGGCGAACAGTTGGCGCTGAAGTAACTGGTGAGATAACATCAAAATTTGGCATCTAGTGTTCCATCCTTCTCGTAGTGATCTTTTTAGGTGTGAACTGCTTCGTTGAATGGTTACTACTCTTCATTACCCTCAAAGCACGAACTACATAGATGTCCGTTATCGTCGCAATATGAATAATAACCGGAGGGGTTTAGGGTGCCGCCGATACCGGCCACACCCGGGCGCACCCAGCCAACTCCGAGGGCGAGGCGACCAGTTGGCGCGGAACTTGCTGGGGTTGCAATATCAATATTTGGCATAGCGTTCCTCCTGGCCCGGGTTCACGAATAACTAGTACATCGCCATGAGAACACAGCCCGACAAGAAAGGCAAGGAAAACCGCTAGTGGGTCCCGAAATATTTCCGCTTCCCCAAGCAATTAGCCACCACAAAGCTATCTGCTGTCGCGCCCGCCAATCTGACGGGCGGGAGACCGGCTAGTCCACAGCAAGCAGTTTTAGCGCCGCACTTTCATCCATAGTGTCGAAATCTTCATAATGCCAAGCTAATGACCTGCGTACCAGAGGTTTATCGATCGCGATGATCTGGTCATAGCGCCGAGTCAGATCTGCCATTGACTCCCGCGGGCACACTGGCACGGCCAAGGCCAGTGATGCTGGATTCAAATTCGCTATCACTTGGGCTGCTACCCGGGCAACCGCCCCAGTTTCAACACCGTCGTCGATGACGATCACATGTAAGCCGGTTACCGGGGGCACCTCGAAAACTATCGGCCCGTCCTCGGTGCGAAGTACCGGCAAAGCAAGAACTTGAACACCAAGGTCACGACCGACCGGCAGCGCCACCGGTACCCCGTTTGGAATGACCGCAAGGACGACAACTGGTGATCGCGCATACTCGGCCCTCACCAGTTCGGCAAGTTTCTCGCCAGCGTCACTTAGATTTTCGAATGACTTCATGACGGTACCGAGCGTATTGCTGGCCCGGCGGCATCACCAAGACCAATTGATCCGGCATCGGCCGCTAATCCACTTGCTGAATCCGTTACCGAGTGCTCGGTGCGGTGGTGCACAATTTCATATGCCGACGATTCGTCAATCGCCAATGACAGAAATGGGATGACCGAAACTTTTACGTCAAAGGTAGAAAGTGCCCGCCGATATGCGCCCACGTGCTGCCACCGAGAGGTGATCGTCAGCAAATCCGGTTCATCGGTTGACTGGCCAACGAAAGCTTCGACGAATCCGTTACAGGTGGCCAAAACCGCGATCGCGTGGCGCGAGTTGGCCGCAAACTCGGCCACCTGATCGACCCCTACCCGAAATCGACTAATCACGATCAGGCCGGGGGCCGGTAAATTGGCCAAGGCATTAAGGTCAATCACAGTGCTGACGCTAGTCGGCCGGTATTCATCGATTAAGTTCGGCAGTGGCAGGAGGGGCTAATGGCCAAGAAAGATAAGAACAGCGGGGTGCGCGGGCCAAGTGGCCCACCGCAGCGCGGTTCGACGCCGACACCAAAAGCCAAGAATTCAACGGGTTCAAGCTCTGGACGAAGCGGGCTGGAACGCAAGAGTTTCCCGATCCTGGTGATGTTGCACCGGGTGCCGCGTTGGCTGTTGGTAA
>WLHM01000119.1 GCA_009702725.1 Actinomycetota bacterium
GCGCCTGGCCCGATGTCAACAATCCAGTCGGCGGTACGAATTGTGTCCTCATCATGCTCGACAACGATGAGCGTGTTACCCAAATCCCTTAGCCTGATCAGAGTTTCAATCAGCCGGTGATTATCACGCTGGTGCAACCCGATACTTGGCTCATCCAGCACATATAAAACTCCAACCAGCCCTGAGCCGATTTGCGTTGCCAGACGAATTCGCTGGGCCTCTCCTCCGGCTAAGGTACCCGCTGGGCGATCTAGTGACAGGTAATGCAGACCGACATCCATTAGAAATTGCAGCCGTTCATTCACCTCTTTGAGCACACGCGTGGCAATGGTGGCATCGCGTTTGGAGAGTTTTAGATCAATTAGAAGTTCTGCCATCTTGCCAATTGGGAGGCCGGCTACCTCGGCAATCGAGTGCCCACTGATTGTCACTGCAAGCGACAACGGCTTGAGCCTCGCACCAGCACAGGCCACACAAGGTACCTCGCGCATGAATCCCTCGAAGCGTTCGCGGGCTGCGTCGCTGTCGGACTCGGAGTGACGCCGTTTGATATACGGAATAACACCTTCGTAGGTTGTGTAATAGGAGCGCTGGCGGCCATAACGATTGCGGTATTTGACATGGACTTCGGTGTCGTGACCATAGAGCAACGCCTTCTTGGCGCGAGCTGGCAATTTCTGCCACGGGCTATCCATATCGATATCAAACTCTTCACACAATGTTTCGAGAAGCCGCTTGAAATAATCAGAGACATTGCCGCCTGCCCAGGGTGCGATGGCCCCCTCGCGCACACTCAACTCACTATTTGGCACCACTAATTCGGGCTCGACCTCGCGCCTAGTACCCAGGCCGGTGCACTCTGGGCAGGCCCCGAACGGTGAATTGAAGGAAAAAGACCGCGGCTCGAGCTCTTCGAATGAAACACCGCATTTCATGCAGGCTAGGTGTTCACTGAATATTCTTTCCCGATTGGGATCCTTTTCTGGTAGGTCAATGAAATCAAGAACAACAATCCCACTGGATAAGCGAAGTGCCGTCTCCACCGAATCCGTCAGGCGCCGACGCGACTCGGCTTTCACCGTGAGACGGTCCACCACAACATCAATACTGTGTTTTTCCTGCTTCTTGAGCGTTGGTACTTCATCAAGGCCCACCACGACACCGTCAACACGTACCCGTGAGTAGCCCTGCGACTGCAACTGCCTGAACATCTCACTGTATTCACCCTTGCGCTCACGCACCACCGGCGCAAGAACCTGAAACTTGGCGTTCGCGGTTAGTTCAAGAACTTGATCGACGATCTGCTGGGGCGCCTGCCTAGCGATGGCTGATCCACAATCCGGGCAATGAGGCTTTCCAATGCGCGCATAAAGCAGCCGCAAGTAGTCATAGACCTCGGTTATGGTGCCGACTGTTGATCGAGGATTACGTGATGTTGACTTTTGGTCAATTGAGACTGCCGGTGATAACCCTTCGATGAAATCCACATCAGGCTTGTCCATCTGGCCCAAAAACTGGCGAGCGTATGCTGAAAGGCTTTCGACATATCTACGCTGGCCCTCAGCAAAGATCGTGTCGAAGGCAAGGCTGGATTTTCCGGACCCCGATAAGCCGGTGAAGACAATCAGGGAGTCGCGCGGCAGCGTCAGGGAGACATCTTTAAGGTTGTGTTCGCGGGCACCGCGAACTACCAACTGGTCTGGCACTAGGAAGCCTCCGGGGAATCGGGTTTCCGCCTTGAATTGGACGGAGACTTAAATGTATACCGGAAACGTGAAAGTCGGTGGCCGTGCCGATGTCCACGAGCTTTACAACCTCAGTATCAGCAAGCTTGCTGTGGGGCCATACAACAACAATGCGTACCTCCTTCGCTGTCGGCGAACAGGGGTTCAGCTCCTAATTGACGCCCCGAGTGAACCAGTGCAGCTTCTTGCACTTATTGGAGCCGATGGCCTCCAGACCGTGGTTACCACCCATAGCCACCATGATCACTGGGGAGCACTCGTGGAGGTTATTGCAGCTACTGGCGCTCAAACGGTCGCGCACTTCCTTGACGCACCCGACATCCCCGTCCCAACCGATCGCCTGCTGGCTGATCAAGATCAAGTGGCTTTTGGAGACTGCACCCTGACCGCCATCCACCTGGTCGGGCACACCCCTGGATCAATTGCCCTTCTCTACCGTGATCCCGATGGCCCCCCGCACCTATTTACCGGTGACTGCCTGTTCCCCGGCGGGGTTGGCAATACCGAGAAAGATACGGCCCGCTTCACCTCGCTACTGGACGATGTGACGACAAAACTCTTTGACCGCCTGCCCGATGAAACCTGGGTCTATCCAGGGCACGGGCATGACACCAGCATTGGTAGTGAGCGACCAAATTTAGCCACTTGGCGTGCGCGCGGTTGGTAATTAATCCTGCTTATTCGACGGCGGTTTATGGTGCTCCCCCGCAAGACGGCCAGCGTGTGCTGTTGCCGCTGGGTCACGTCGCACTTTTAGGTATGATCCAACCGCCACTAACAGCAGCACTCCCCCGATGAAGATCAGGCTGGCGTTCGTCGAGATCTTCGGCACGTGCTCAGGAAATTGCTCGTGGAAGTAAGTGAGAGCCAACTTAATGCCAATGAATACTAAAATCACCGCCAGTCCAGTTGATAGGTATACGAGCTTGTCCAGTAAACCCTTCAGTAGGAAGTAGAGCGCACGCAGGCCCAGAAGCGCGAAGGCATTAGCGGTGAAAACCAGATACGGCTCTTGAGTCACGCCGAAAGTCGCTGGTATCGAATCCAACGCAAAAAGCAAGTCCGTGGCTCCAATTGAGATCATCACCAAGAACAGCGGCGTGGCTAATCGCTTGCCATCAACCGAAGTGAACATGCGGGTGCCGTCAAATTCTTGGGAGACTCGAACTCTCTTACTCACCACTTTTACAATCAAACTATCCATCGGGTTCGGATCTTCGTTACGGTGTCGTGCTAGTTGAATTCCCGTCCAGATTAAGATCGCGCCGAAGATTACGAAAGTAAAGGCAAAGGCCGAAAGCGCCGCCGCACCAATTGCGATGAAAACAGCCCGCATGGCAAGGGCTAGTACAACGCCAAAAAGCAGTACTCGTTGATGAAGAACAGTGGGAACATTGAATGAGGCTAAAATGATGATGAAAACAAAAAGGTTATCGACACTTAGTGACTTCTCAACTAGATAGGCCGCAAAGTATTCCGAGCCTAAGGTGGAACCCTGCGATACCCAAACCCACCAACCGAATGCGACGGCCAGACCAATGTAGAACACTGACCAAAGAACCGCTTCTTTGAACGCCACATCATGTGGCTTTCGGCTGACGGTTATAAAATCTAGGCTCACCAAAACCAATATGCCAACGACGGTTAGGGCCCACATCCAGAGCGATATTTCCATAAACAACCTTAAATCAACGCTACCTAGGCACTACTTGCGGGGGCTTGATCGCAAGCTGGCCAGGATGGTGATACTGAGCACCACGACAATAAACACCAGCGAGAACCACACCGGAATCAATGGAACTGGTAATTCAGTGGTTGCATGAAGGGCCTCGAGAACTAACTTGACGCCGATGAAGGCCAAGATAAGCGCTAGACCCTTGTTCAAGTGATGTAGCTTGGCGAGGAATCCCTTGAGCAAGAAAAACAATTGGCGTAGGCCCATCAAGGCAAAGGCATTAGCTGCAAATACAAGATACGCCTCACTGGTAATCCCGAATACTGCCGGGATACTGTCCAGCGCAAACAGCAGATCGGTTGTTCCGATGGCGATCATCACCATCGCCATCGGCGTTAACATCCTCTTACCCGCAATGCGGACAGTTAGTGCCGTGCCATGAAACTCAGAGGTGGTCGGAAACCTGCGTGCCACAAAACGCACAAAGCCATTTCCTTCAGGGTCAGGTTCACCGCCCTTATCGGTCCAAACTTTATAGGCGGTATAGAACAGGAAAGCTCCGAAAAGGAAAAATACGCCGGTGAATCGTGCAATGAGTTCGGCGCCAATGACGATAAGCACGGCTCGTAAAATCAGTGCAATTACAATTCCGACGAGCAATACCCGATGCTGGTGCACATCTGGTACGGCGAAGGCCGTCATGATTATCAAGAAGACGAAAAGGTTGTCGACACTGAGTGAATACTCGGTCAGGTATCCGGCGGTGAACTGGCCAGCGAAGGACCACCCGAAATGGACTCCGACAAAGATCGCAAAAAGGATCGCCAAGGAGATATAGAAAATTACCCAGCGTGCTGCGTCCATCGAGCTAAAGTGATGAGGGCGCCGATCGACAACAATTAGGTCAACTGCTATTACGCCAATAAGCCCAACGACAGTAACAGCCCATAGCCACAATGAGACATCCACTAGGTAGCATCTCGCATTCCGCGCAACTCACGCTTTAGATCGCCAACTTCATCCCGCAAGCGGGCGGCTAGTTCGAAATGCAAATCGGCTGCAGCCTGATGCATCTGTTTGGTTAGGTCGTCGATCAGTGAAACCAATTCGGTCTCAGGTGCACCTGCCAGCCGAGAACCCTTGCGCTTGCTAGATGATTCCTGCATGAGTGCCGCCGTATCTGCATCCTCTCGTGCCAAAAGATCGGTGATATCAGCAATCTTCTTTCGGAGCGGCTGCGGATCAACACCATGTGACTCATTGAAGGCAACTTGAATTGCCCTTCGACGATTGGTCTCATCGATCGCTCTTCGCATAGATGGAGTGATTTTATCCGCGTACATGTGTACCTGGCCTGACACGTTTCGAGCAGCTCGCCCAATTGTTTGAATC
The DNA here is from genome assembly GCA_009702725.1 of Actinomycetota bacterium. GTDB lineage: Bacteria > Actinomycetota > Actinomycetes > S36-B12 > S36-B12. Next base: position 4,813 of record WLHM01000119.1, read on the forward strand.
AATGACGTCTCAGACCTCAAAAAACCCTCCTTGTCGGCATCTAGGATGGCAACAAGTGAAACTTCTGGCAGATCAAGGCCCTCCCGCAAGAGGTTAATGCCCACCAGTACATCGAATACACCAAGCCTTAACTCTCTCAGTAGTTCTACTCGGCGCAACGTGTCAACCTCCGAGTGAAGATATTGCACCCGAACCCCATTTTCGAGCAAGTAATCAGTTAGATCCTCCGCCATGCGCTTAGTTAAGGTGGTAACCAGCACCCGTTCACTTCGAAGGGCGCGCTGCCTAATTTCATCCATCAGATCATCAATCTGCCCTTGGGTCGGCTTGACGAC